>JAEZPG010000013.1 GCA_023413555.1 Bacillota bacterium
CCGGTTATTGTCCTCCATTAAGTTAAACCTTAATCTTATAGGCGCATATAGAAACCGGATAGCAAAAACAGAGCCGTATTCAGAGGAATGGTGTTATTGCCAGAACGAGCTAGTTAAACAGATTGCAATATATGAACACTTAAGCGAAAAGAGGTGAGTAGGTCTTGGATGTAGCAGGACTAGATGCAATTAGTATACTGCAGGACGAAACGTTCCTGGAGATCATGGACATAAAGGATCAAGTAGAAAGAGAACGGCTTATTCAGGACCTTACTGACAAGGCCAAAGTGTTAGGTGTAAAGGCTAAGTTCACTAAGATACTAAATGCTTTTAAAAAGAAAGAGAAAGAATATCTATCAGAGCACAAGGAAGAGAAGAATGAGGAGCAGATGAATAACTATACTCAATTTGATGTTGAAGGAACTGAGTATGAAAACTTATTCTGTGGATCCTGGATAGCAAATGAAAAAGGTGTACATATGCTTATGTTTATAGGCAATTTCCCAATTGAAAAGCTTGCATGCTATCATCCTATTCTTCCGGTAATGAGATTAGAAAATGCTGAGACAGGAAAAGAGAAAATTAAATTAGCATTCAGGAAGGGCTTAAGCTGGAAGGAAATAACTGTAGATAAAGGAATCATTGCATCAGCCAATAAGATAGTGCAGCTGGCAGACTATGGAGTTTCTGTAACATCTGAGAGCTCAAAGACATTGGTTAGTTATCTTGCAGATGTGGAGAACTTTAATGTGTATAAGATTCCCACACAAATATCATCCAGTAAACTTGGATGGATTAATGGCGAGTTTATGCCATATGGACTGGATATTGTTTTTGATAATGAAACGAGGTTTAAGGCAGCCTTTGATTCCATTAAGCAATCAGGGTCTAAAGATTCATGGTATAGCCTTGTCAAAGATATAAGAAAATCGGAACGACTTGAACCAAAGATATACCTTGCAGGGGCACTGGCTAGTGTTTTGATAGAACCACTCAATGCTCTTCCATTTGTTGTAAATCTATGGGGCGATACCGGTAAAGGTAAGACTGTAGCAATCATGCTTGCTGCTTCTGTGTGGGCATATCCGGGAGGCAACGATTATGTAACAGATCCTAAGAGTACGGTTACAGCATTGGAGCTTAGATTAGACTTTCTTAATAATCTACCAATGCTAATTGATGATACCGCTCAGTTAAAGGAAAAGTACAGTGGAGACTTCTCAGAGCTTGTGTACTTCCTGTGTTCAGGGAAAGGTAAGGATAGAGCTAATGCATCCTTAGGTCTGAATAAGTCTACCAGTTGGAAAAATGTCATATTAACGAATGGAGAGCATTCTCTGGTCACGGAGACAATGCAAGGTGGAGCAGTGAATCGTATTGTTGATGTGGAAATGGAAGATGGTTACATATTTGCAGATGGTAATAGCGTAGTAGAAACAATAAAGCAGAATTATGGATGGTGTGGCAAGGACTTCATAGATGTGATTAATTTTGTTGGCATAGAAGATATCCGGGAGATTCAAAAGGACTTTCTTAAACAGATTAATGAACGTTCCAAGGAGATTGGAATAGAAAAGGAAGAGAAACAAACCTTACCTATGAGTATTCTTCTGACAGCTGATAAGTTAGCTACTGATTACTTGTTTGAGGATAGCCAGTATCTTGATTTTGAGTATTGCGTGGATCTTCTTAAAAACAAGGATGACGTTTCAGAGAATGAACGTGCCTATGAATATATCATGGGAGAGGTATCTGCCAACTCTAACAGATTTGATGCAGATGCAAATTGTGAGATTTGGGGTAAAAAAGAAACTGGTTATATCACTATCATACGGAATGTGTTCAACCAGATATGTGATAGAGGGAATGTCAGCAGCAAGTCTTTTCTTTCCTGGGCGCATAAGCGAGGAATAATAAAGAGCACAGTTGAAAACAACAAGGTTAGATACACTAAAAAGATTCGCATTGGTGGAAACCTTTGTAACTGTGTGATTATTAAAACCATGAAAGAGCAGGAAGAATATGAACAGCAAAGCTTTATGGATGTTGATAAAGAAGAGATTCCATTCAAGTAACTGTTCCCACTGTACCCACTGTTCCCACCAAAAACAATAGATAATTATACAGTATTTTTAAAACGCAAATATTTGCACGTCACTCTTGCACGCGTAAGCCTATACTCCATATTCGTGGGAACAGTGGGAACACCACCCAACAAACCCAGTAAAATCAGTGGTTTAGACCGTTCCCACAAGTGTTCCCACTAGATAAAAATGAGTGGGAACAACACGAATTAAGTGGGAACAAATAGACTAAATAGTATTTAATAAGACTATATATAACATAAATCTACAGGAGGTATTCGTATGGCTCTTACCAAGGAACAAAGTAATTGGATGTATAAGAAGTTAGATGCACTCTATCAGAAGTACTATCCTAAGCTACCATTCAGTCAAAATACATGGGGTGAGTTTATGGAGGATATTAAAGCTTTGGATACTACATGTAAGGGTAGTGTTTACACAGATGGCAGAGACATGATCTTTGCTATGGCAGAATACTTCGACAAGCTGAATGCCAGGGGATATAAGGAGGGCGTTGATGGACAAGGAAAAAATACTTAATAAGGTTAAAAGATGCTGTGCATGCGATATATGAAAAGAACTAATAACCAAAGCAGATATAGAGCAATTTAATTTTGAATACTCTCAAACGAAAAGAAGAGAGATATTCATACATACAACTTGTTACAGAAAAAATTATACTAAGAAGAAGCTAGTGTAAGGAGGGTTACAACAGTGAGTGATATGTCAGTATACGAGATATGTAACTTTATCAAAGCAGAGCTGCGGTGTATCGGTGATAGCTTCGTGTCCATCGGATACTATTTGAAACAAGTAAGAGACAGAAAGTTGTACACAGAAACTGGCCATAAGGATATTTGGGAGTTCGCTCAGGTACAGTTTGGTATTAGCAAGAGTAGTGCAAGCCGTTTCATGAGTATCAATGATAAATTCAGTTTAAATGGTAACAGTCCGGAGTTGTTAGAAGAGTATAAAGGCTTTTCATCGAGCAAACTAAGCGAAATGCTTACCCTGCCAGAAGAGCAGCTAAAAGAGATCAAGCCGGATATGACAAGAGAACAAATTAGGGAGATGAAACCTAAGAAGGATAAGGAAGAATCTATTGACTGGATAGAAAAATACTGCCAGATGCAGTTAACAGTAGAAGCACAAGAATTATTACTTTCTGACGAGAACTTATTTAGTAAATATTTTATGAATAATCATATATGTAAATCATTTACCAGTGATCATTATTATGGTACAGGATTGAAAGGATATTCAGACAAAAATCAATATGTGTTTACTAAAAATAATACGCCAGATAAAAAATATACATGGGAAGAATTATTAGATCATATCATCACCAGAGTAAAGGATGGAAGCATACGACAGCAAAACTTGCATTCAAATAAGGATGATTTAAATTTCATAAAACAGCTAAAATCTGGTGAGGAACAAATCCCTGGTCAAGCAAATATTGAGGATTATCCTGAAGAATTACCAAGTGTTGCGCCGGCGCAACAAGAAAATAAGAAGATGTGTTTCTTTAATTCGGATTCAGAATGCACAATAAAAGGATGTAGCGAAGTAGCAAATAATACTATGGATATCGAATGTGATGGGATATGCTGCAACGGATGTGACATGAACATGGACTGCGGAGCAAGATGCAACAATGTTCAATTAAAAGTTATTTCAGAAGAACCTGCTAACGAGATTGATAACAATTCGAAAGAGATACATAATGATGTACAAGAAAAAGATCCTGAATACTTTAACTTGTCTGATATTAAATGGTTATTGAAAGATAAGATAAGTAATCTCAAGCAGATGCGTGATTTACAAATGGTTAATAGGGCAAGAATACATATGGCTATGGATGTAGCTGCTTATAGCAAGTTGGTTGATGACTATCAGGATAGTCAGGAAGAAGCTGTTAAAAGAGATATAAATCATGCTCTTAATTTCTATAACTTGCAGGATTATGATAATGCTGACTTCTATCTATTTCAAGCCAGAAAATCAATATATGATACATGTGGTTATGACAGAAAGCAGACATTTAAACCTGAATTATATGAATTTAAGCCTAAGCGACCAGAACTTCCACTGCTTAAGAATAATGACCAACGTAAGGAATGGATTGAAGCTTACCAGACATGGCCGGTATGGATTTACTTGGAGCTGACAGGTGAGAAGTACTACCGGTACGACTTTGATAATGGTGAAAGCTTTGTGGTAAAGGTTAGTACATGTCATAAATGGATTGGTACAAAAGGATACAGAAATGAGGTTGAATATGGTAAAGAGGTATATTACATCCTGGGCCATGAGTGTAAGGAAGCATATAGACCAAAGAATCCTACCTTTAGTGAGAGTGAATCTAATAAATCTGCAATGGTTGAGTATCTAAAAGAGTATCAGAAGAAGTAGGGGTGAATGTAATGAAAGTTAAAGTCTTTTTCAGATGGTATGACTTATGGATTGGTACATATGTAGACAAGAAAAATAGAACTATTTATATATGCCCGATTCCAATGTTCGGAATTAAGATTATCTATAAAGTCAGGAGAGATAAAGTGACCAGATACGAAAAGATGTCTCAGATAGATAATTTGGCAGAAATAATATATGACACCGATTTTGACAATGACAGAACGTGTGCAGAAAGCCCATTGAGAGTAAATGACGAATGCCCAGTTGATGAGGATGATATTTGTAAAGAAACTTGTGTAGAGTGCATAAAGGCATGGCTAGAACAAGAGGAGGAGTTGGTTAACAGTGAAGTGTAACCATATCCATTCTAAAGTTGTGGATAGTAGATATACAACTGGTGGAATCCGCAGACGAAGAGAATGCATGGAATGCGGTAAACGATTTACTACCTACGAATCATGGTCCGATGTAGAGGATATTCAAGAGGATAAAGAGAAGTATTACGACCTATATCAAAAAGAGGTCGAGAAGAACGCAACACTGAGTACACAGTTGTATAAAATCAAAAAAATATTAGGAGGTAAGTAATAATGGAATTAAAAGATTTAGAGAACTTAAAAGTAAATGATGTTAAGGTACTTCGTAGCGAAGTATGGTATGTAGATTCAATTGGAACAGTAGGAAGTGAACAGCATGGAGAAAGACCAGCTGTTATAGTGAGTAATGATATTGGCAATAAGAATGCACCAGTTGTAGAAATTGTGTACATAACAACACAGATTAAGTCTAAGCTGCCTACTCATGTAACAATAAATAACTTTAAACTTACAGGAACAGCATTGTGTGAGAATGTAACTACTATCGACAAGTCAAGATTGAAAAACAGATTAACCCGATTAACTGATCAGCAGATG
Organism: Bacillota bacterium; assembly: GCA_023413555.1. Taxonomy (GTDB): domain Bacteria; phylum Bacillota; class Clostridia; order Lachnospirales; family Lachnospiraceae; genus KM106-2. Next base: position 5,417 of record JAEZPG010000013.1, read on the forward strand.
TCATTGATTGAAAAGGCAATGTGTATTAGTCTTGATATCACGAAAAAGCCAGGAACTCAACAGATACAGCATATTGCAGAGCCTACAGCTTTTATGTTGATTCCAGGCGAGAACTACATTATCAAACAGGCAAACCAACATGTCCAGAAGGTTATAGAAATTGGTACTAATCTTAGCAGAGTAGAGGAAGAGTTAACCAAGATTGCACAGGCTGACATTACTCTTGGTGGAGTAAATGGAGATTATTTATCAGAGGAGCTAAAGAATGAGATTAGGATCAAGGCATCCGAGAGTATTAGGAGTAAAAAGGTTACCTTGGAGCATGAGCTTCTTACACTAATGGAGCCAAAGAATGAACCTGAGAAAGTGGAGCGAATGGAAGAAGCCAAGGATGTTACAAGAGAGGATAAGCCAATTAAGGCAGACGCATCCGACCAGGCATTGGCTAAAGCAGAAAAGGAATTGGACTTTGAAGCGGTAAAGAAAGCATACCTTGAAGAGGGATTGAATCTAGGTGACCTTGGGCGGAAGTTCCATAAGGCACCTGGTACCATGAGCGCATACTTAAAAGCTCATGGAATCTGTAAGCCTAAGGGTGGATACAATCGTAAACCCAGATGATGCGGTCACTAATCGAGAAGTCAATAAGATTAACTTAACAGTTAAGCAGGCAGAGCAGAAAGAGGACCGCGTAAAGACTGGTTATGCTTTATTTCCAAAAGAGGACCCTACATTTTTTAATGATCATGTGAAAAGAGCAGTAGCCACACTAGGAGGTTACAAAAATTGTCCTGTATGTAAGAAGCAGTTTTACATACCTTCGGATAGCTCAGTAAAAGCTTGGGGCTATAAAGTAAATGATAAACCTGTATGTAGTTACAGCTGTAGCCGAAAGGGTAACAAGTGAGAAAGGAGATGCTTGATTGACCAAAGAGCAGTTAGAGCAGTACGTGGCACTAAAGAGAGAGATAGAACAGCTTCAAGCTGATCTGGACAAGCAGTTCGATAAGACTTTTCCTGTGTTAGCTGGAAGTGTTAAGACATCATCTAAGCATTTCCCATACGTGAGCCATGAGATTAATATACCGATGTCTAACCCAGAATTGACTGCAGAAGTTAAAGAGCTGATTAAGATACAAGATAAAAGGCTTAAGGATTGTCTAAGACAGACAGTCGAGATTGAGAGGTTTATTAGCAGTATAGATGATAGTAGTCTCAGGCTGATATTTAAGCTTAGATATATCAAGGGCATGAAGCTGAAAGAGGTTGCAAGGATAGTTCACTTGGATCTTAGTACCGTATCGGTGAATATAACAAGGTATTTAGAAAAGTGTCAAACAAATCAAAAAAATCAATGCTATAATTTAAACTAGGTTAATTGCCACTGGCGGTTTACCTCCGCTCACTACGGGTCGTGATTAAAGGATGGGTTCGATTCCCGTCCGGTGGGTTACGGGTCTGGTATAGCCTAGTTACGTAGTATACCTGGCATGGCTGTAGCCATAGGGTACTACCCCTCCCTAATACAGCTACTCCCCTTATAAGGTAATATCCCCTATAAAAGAGGCCCTTGACTGGCATGTCCGGAGGGCTTCTTTTGGTTGACGGTTGTGTTAAATTGGGTTAATATGGTTATATTAGGTATAACAAATTAATACAGGGGGAAGAAATATGAATATACCAGATTATTTTGACAGGGATAATTATCTACAAAACCCAATAATGCGGCGGTTTTTGAAAGAGAGAGAACTGGATTTTGTTGAAAACAGAGCTGACTACATAAAAGCATTGGAAGAGTATTCTAATGTGAATAAAGAGCAAGAAAATGAAGTTAAGGAATGGTTACTAAAGATTGTGAAAGAGGGTAGCAAAGAGTGTTGTTATCGTAAAATAGTCGGAATATCGCATAGTCATAGAGATCCGACAATAGTTGATGCAATGATTAAAGGAAAATATCCTAGATGCCCGATGAAAAGCATATTAGAGTATCAGAATACTAAGTACAGAGAGCTTATCGAATACAAGATTTTACTAAATGATGATGGAGAAGTTTCTAAAATTGAATTCACGTTTTCAAAATTAATGTTATATGGAGACGTTGGAAAACAAGGCGATGTTACTGTCTTTCCAACATTTGTAGATGTGTATTTGGCCTCAGGAATAATCGTTAGTCGAGCAAAAGCAAAATCAACAGTCTACAAATATGATGAAGCAAATACAATGTTATTTCCTGAATATCGGGTAAACACAATGGATTATGCTGTAGAATTGATAGATGAAATAGTGAGTATATTTGGATTCGAAATAGAGAAGAATAAGAAAGTCGTAAAAAAACAGAATTCTGAAATGCTGTATCGATTGTATCAAGAGTATTCATTTACACCAGGAGATATAGAAGAAAAAGTTGAACATATGGCCGATATAAATCGAGCTTATATCAACAGAATATTTGAAGATTTGCATTTGGATCCGAGAAATAAAGAGAAAGCTTTATTAGATATAAGAATTATTGTTGAAAAGTATATCTCTATTAATGGTAATAATGAGGATTTGTTTAAAAAAGATAGAAAAGCATATTTAATTAAAGTATCTGCTGATGATGAAACGGAACTTACCAAGATAGATACAACGTCAGATAAAACTGTTCCTCTACAGTGTACTGAAGCTTTTTTTGATAGTAAAAAATCTGTTGTAAAAAGTAAAAAATGTAATAAACTAAGTCTTACTTTTAAGAGAGTTAATGATATGTATTTAAAAAGTAACCCATTGGTAGTTCAATTTGGAACAAATAAGAATTATGGATATTTCAAAACTATCCAGTATGCTGAGGAGGCTGATATTCAACATGTTTTACAAGCAATTTTCACCCATTATTGATTTATTTAACCCAGAATTTGTTGAGGAGTTTGATTACTGGCTTGCTACCTTACCCGCTGGTAGACAGAAGAATATTACAGCATCTGAGGTTTCTACTAGGTTGTCTGTATCATACGCACAAGCAGAGGCAATATTAGTATTTACGGAGAAACAAGGAATAATTGAGAGATATTACTTAGTAAAATGTCCAGATTGTTATTATAATTTGGACATAATAACAAAGGAAGAAATAGCGGATATATTAATAAATCGGCAATATTGTGATGAATGTGAAGAAGATAAAAATATTGCAATAGATGATATTTATATAGCGTATAAAGTAGTATTAAAACCAGATGTTACAGAAGCTGACATTGCGAGAGCGATAGAAGAAAGATTAAATCAGGGTGAGAGTACAGATATAAATTTTACACAAGCTGATTCACTCGCTAATGATAGAGCAACTTTATATGAATCCTTCTATAATCCAAGTGAATCAGCTTATGTACATTTTTCTGAATTAAGAGAAAAACTGGATTGGGATTATGGAAAAAACACTACAGATAAAGGAAATGCATTGGAGGAATTAGTATTAGCTATATTTAAATGTATTAAGTTGGTAAGGTGTACAAATGAAATAAAGACACTTACAAATCAGTTTGATTGTACTATAATTAGTGGTTTCAATACTGGTTTCTTGTCAATCTTTACATACTTAGCCCCGTATTTTATTATCGAATGTAAGAATGAACCAGATAAAAAGCCAGATAATACATATTGTAACAAACTACTGAGTATTATGGACACTAACGAGGCACAATTTGGAATTGTATTTGGAAGAAAGGATGCTACATCTACATGCTTTTCTATTTCAAGAGAGCACTACCTAAAACATTCAGAATCACGCAGACAGCAAATCATAATAACATGTTCGGATAATGATCTAAGATATATAATAGATAGAAGAGTTAATTTACTAGAGTATATTGAATTTAAAGTATTTCAAGTTACGTCGGGTAGTCCGAATTCAAATTTTGATGTGTTTATATAGGAATGGTAAATATTACTTTAATAAAGCACTCCTACTTTTGGTGCTTTATTAATACAAACCATATGTTGACTTCTGTATTTTAATGGGATATAATGGAAGTAAAAAAGGGAGGTAATAATAATGGGCAAAACTTTTATAAATGTAAGCGGAAAAGTGAATCAACTTGATATTTATGATTATGTAGACGTTGATGAAGATATTGTAACCGGAGCAATAAGCGGTTATTACATCGTTAGTGATGACTACGGAAAAGAAGAAGTTGACAAAGAAACATACGAGGCAGCAAAAGAATATTTTGAAAGTTAGTTGTATAAAGCACTCCACCTTGGGGTGCTTTTTTAATACAAGAAAGGATGTGAGCTTGAATGGCAAAGTTAACTGATAAGCAGAGAGTATTTGTAGAAGAGTATCTTACGGATTTAAATGCCACACAGGCAGCTATCCGAGCAGGGTATTCAGTAAAAACAGCGGAGCAGATAGGATATCAGATGCTTCAGAAAACTTCAGTTTCAGAAGCAATTACAAGAGCAATGGCAGCTAGATCCAGAAGGACCGGAATAACAGCTGACCGGGTTCTGAACGAGCTGGCAAAGATAGGATTTGCAAATGCAGCTGATATAATTGATTTTGGAGAAGCAACTGTACAGTATAACGCTTGTAGAGATGATACAGCTTGCATCCAGAGTATTAAGGTCAAGACGATCCCTACAGAGGATGGAGACATAACAGAACGAGAGGTTAAGCTGTATGACAAGAAGGCAGCGCTAGAGCTGATTGGAAGGCACCTAGGTATGTTTAAGGACAAGTTAGAAGTGTCTGGTATCGACCAGGCTAAGGATAAGTTAGATGGTGTAATACAGCAGATGCGTGGTGATGGGTAATGAGCAAAGAGACATTGCTGCTATCAGAAAAGTATAAGGCTTTTATCAAGTACGATGATGCCTCTGTCGAGTTCCTGGAAGGTACCACAGCTGCAGGCAAGACTACAGTAGGAATATTTAAGTGGATGCTTAAGGTTGCGGAATCACCTAAGAAGTATCATATTATTGCTGCCAAGGATACTGGTACTGCAGAGAAGAATATCATAAACAAGGACCTTGGTATCATAGATGACTTTGGGATCCTGACTGAGTACAATGGTAATGGTACCAAAGAAGAGAAGATACCACATATCCTCTTCCATACGAACAACGGGGATAAAGTGGTTTATGTCATGGGTTATGGGGATAAAAAGAAGTGGCAGAAAGCCCTTGGTGGACAATATGGATGCCTTTACATAGATGAGGTTAATACAGCGGACATTGACTTTGTAAGAGAAGCTGCAATGCGCTGTGATTACTTCATGGCTACACTTAATCCGGATGATCCTAGTCTTACGGTCTACAAGGAGTACATTAACTGTAGTAGGCCATTGCCGGAATACAAAGATGATGCTCCTACAGAAATAAATAATATGTTATGTGAAGAACCAAAGCCTGGATGGGTGCATTGGTTCTTTTCTTTTGCTGATAATATTGCATTATCACAGGATAAGGTAAACCAGATTAAGCTTAATGTTCCAAAGGATACGAAGCTATGGAAGAATAAGATCCTTGGTCTCAGAGGTAGGGCAACAGGATTGGTATTCAGTAACTTTGAACGTAAGCGCCATGTTAGATCTAAGGAATGGGCGAAGCAGTTCATTCAAAAGGATCGGCATCAAGAAGAGTACTTTACAATCTTTACATCTGGTCTTGATACAGCTTATTCTCAGAAATCACCCGATACCATTGCAATGAGTTTCTCAGCCATAACCAATAAAGGACGATATGTACTTCTGGATGAAAAGGTATACAACAATGCTAATTTAGAGAACCCGATAGCTCCAAGTGATACAGTAGTAAATTATATAGCATTCTTGGAGCGTAACCGTAAGGAGTGGGGCTTTGCTAAAAATACATTTATAGATTCTGCAGATCAGGCAACCATTACAGAGTTCACAAAGTATAAAAGAGCTCATAATGATTGCCTTTACATGTTCAACCCAGCATACAAGAAGGTTGAGATTATTGACCGTATTAACCTACAGCTTGGATGGATGTTGTGGGATGATGAGCAAGGCAGAGATCCTACTTATTATGTGCTGGAGCATTGTAAGAGCTATATTACAGAATTAGAATCCTACAGCTGGATGGAAGATAAAGATAATAAGCCAGAGGATGGACATGATCATATGATTAATAGTACTCAGTATGGTTGGATACCGTACCGGGACAAGATAGGAGTGAGAAGGTGAGTTTGATGGACAAAATAAGAACCGGAATTAAGACATGGCTTAGAATACAGCCTGCTCAGGCTAACAGCATTCAGATTCAAGAGACCTTGGATTATGAGGGCAATGCAATCAAGAATCGTATCTGGTATAGAGGAGATAGTGAAGAAATATCTCAAATGTACAAACAGTTACCTGGTGATAGTACAAGGTTCTGGAAAGCAGTACCAACTAGGGGAATGGAGATTCGTAAGATTCATGTGGGACTTCCTGGTATTATCGTTGATACATTAGCTAATATAGTTGTAGCTGACATGAACGATATTAAGCTTGATTCTAAACAGGAAGAATGGGAGGCTATTGCAAACGACAATAAGTTTGAAGAGCTTGTTGCTAAGGCAGTAGCAGAAACACTTTACATTGGTGATGGAGCTTTTAAGATCTCATTTGATACAGTGCTTTCACAGTATCCTATCTTAGAGTTTTACCCTGGTGATAGGATTGATATTATCTTTGACCGAGGCCGTGTTAAGGAAATTATATTTAAGACTATCTATAAGCACAAAGACCAGGAATACATTCTACTTGAAACATATGGAAAAGGGTATGTGAATTACACTCTTACTAAAGGTGGTAGGGAATGTGATATCAAATCTATACCAGAGACCGAGAAATTGGTTAATGTAATGTGGCAGAATGACTTTATGATGGCATTACCTATTAAATTCTTTGATTCTTCCAAGTGGCAAGGCAGAGGCAAGTCAATCTATGATGGAAAATGTGATGCTTTTGACAGCCTAGATGAAGCATGGAGCCAATGGATGGATGCTCTTAGAGCCAACAGGACGAAGGAGTACATTCCTGAGAATATGATACCAAGGAATCCGGACAACGGGGAACCACTTCAACCTAATGCATTTGATAACCGGTACATAAAGACTGATGCTCCAATGCAAGAAGGTGCAAAGCATGAGATAAGTTTACAGCAAGGCAACATCCCTCATGAATCCTACTTAAGTACCTATGTAACAGCATTAGATCTCTGCCTACAGGGGTTAATTAGTCCTTCTACCATTGGTATTGATGTGAAGAAATTAGATAATGCAGAGGCCCAGAGGGAGAAAGAGAAAGCTACTCTTTATACACGCAATAAGATTGTAGGTGTGTTGCAGGATATTCTTCCAGTGTTTATAAATAATGTGATGAAATCCTATGCAACGTATAACAAGCAGCCTATTCAGGATATTGAGATAGAAGTACCATTTGGTGAGTATGCCAATCCTTCCTTTGAATCCCAGGTAGAAACAGTAAGCAAGGCCAAGACTGGTGGTATCATGAGTTTGGAAGCAGCTGTGGATGAACTTTACGGAGATAGTAAGGATGAAACATGGAAGAAAGAAGAGGTTGCAAGGCTGAAAGAAGAACAAGGCATTGCAACTATGGAAGAGCCGACTATCACAACAGAAGCTGGAGAGTTTAAAGCAAACTTAGAGGAACAGCAACAAGAAGAGACAGTAGGTGGTACAGTTGTTCAATGATGAGTATGATATCGAGAAAGCTTTTAAGTCTATAGAAGATGAACTAATGGCTTCCATGATGCGTAATATGGGCAGACATCAAGTCGAGGAGCTAGCTGAAGGATACAATTGGGATATGTGGCAGGTAAGGCAGTTAGAGGCATTGGAGAAGTATAAGAAAAGAAACAAGAAGAAGTTCCAGTCTACTTTTAGTGATATTAACAGCTCCATTGATTCCATGATTAAAGCAGCACACGCAGCTGGTAGCATGAATGAGGAAATAAGAATACTGAATGCTATCAAAAAAGGTGCCAATCTTAAAAGGGTGCCTAAAGGTGTTTCCGGGGAATTCTTCAAGTTGAACACTCGTAAGTTGGATGCTCTTGCTAATGCCACTAAGAAAGACTTTATTAAGGCCGAACAGGCAATGCTTAGACAGGCAAATGATCAGTATCGCAAGATAATCTATAACGCCCAGGTATATGCCAACACAGGAGCAGGAACTTATGAACAAGCAGTAGATATGGCCACTAAGGACTTCCTAAGCCGAGGAATAACCTGTATAGAATATGCCAATGGAACATTACATAATATGCAGTTCTATTCCAAAATGGCCATAAGAACAGCTAATAAGCGCGCATACCTTACTGGTGAAGGTGAGAAGAGACAGGAATGGGGTGAATACCTTGTAAGAATCAATAAACGAGGTAATGCCTGTCCTAAATGCTTACCTTTTGTTGGAAAGGTCCTGATAGATGATGTGTGGTCTGGTGGTAGTGCTGAGGATGGAGATTACCCATTAATGAGTAGAGCCATACAATTAGGATTATATCACCCAAATTGCAAAGATGTTCACTCCACATACTTTGAGGGAATCTCTGAGGAACCGGAGCCTTATACTGCTAAGGAGCTGCAGAAGATACAGGGTAATTATAAAGCTGATCAGGAACAACAATATGCCAAGAGACAAGCTGAGAAGTATGGACGGTTAGAACAATACTCCTTAGATCCAAACAACAAGAGAGTGTATGGTGCCAGAAAAGAAGAGTGGAGCAAGAAGTTTGTTGCAAAATTTGGAAATGATGATATAATAAAGACAGATAGACTGTTTGAGAACAGAAAAATGGCAAACGGTAATAGAGTTAGCCCACAACATATCTTATCAAAAACAGAGATTGACTCTATTACAGAAGATGCAAAAGATATAGGCATTCCAACTTACATATTAAATTTTAATATAGGATCACAGACAGGTTATAGTGATTTGTCAAATGTGATTCATATTAGAGGAGATGTGTTGCCGGATGTATCATCTGTTGTAAATAGAGATTTATTGTCACAGAAGGCTGTGCTGGCTCATGAGTATTATGGACACTACCTAAGTAACCCATCTAAATTTAGAATAGGTGATTGGCGAGATGAGTTTCAGGCTAGCTATAAAGCAGCTATCAATACTCCAAATTTATCAGATGCTGAAAGGCGAATGCTTATGTTAGATGCATATGATAGGGCCAAAGAAGCTGGGGTTGTGGCAAAATATAATAAGAAAGCGAGGATGATTATATATGGATATGAATAATGATGAAAGAAAAGCTTTACAAGAAAAATTAGATAATCCAAGTAAAACTGTTAAATGTCCTCGTTGTGGAAATGAGATTATTTACGAAAAGAGAGGAAACTCCATAGCTGTTGAGTGTAAGACTAGTAAATGTATAGCTGGAGGAATCAGAGGATTATAATACCACCAATCAGTAAAATGGTTAGGTGGTATTTTAATATTCAAATAAAGGACCTAGAAGGTCAAAATAGAAGACATATGCGCTTACTTAGGTAGGCGCTTTTTGTATGCTTAAAATTAAGGAGGATATGAGTTATGAATTTTGGAGAAGCATTAGAAGCATTGAAACAAGGAAAGAAGGTAGCTCGTAAGGGTTGGAATGGAAAGAAACAGTATATTGAACTTGCAACTGCAATTAGCTATGTAAGCGCAGATGGAGAATCAGTGAATTGTAACCATGATGCAATTGGAAACAAGGCAATTGCTTTTATTGGAACGTCTGGTGTGCAGATGGGCTGGCTTGCTTCACAAGCTGATATGCTCGCTGATGATTGGGTATTTGTAGAGTAGAAAGGCGGTGATACTTTTATCTCGCTATAGACGAGCGTTAACGTCTTTTTATATGTCCAAAACTTCATGACTATAAACTGTAGGATAGTTGACGAACTTAAACGGAAAGGAGTGCTTAATATATGCACAATTTAAGAAGTTTATTCATGGAACCAGACACTGGTGGGGGAAATGGCGGTAACGGTGACCCAAATACCGGTAATCAGCAACAACAGCAAACAGGCCAACAGCAGAATCAACAGACTGGTGGTATCGATTATGATAAAATCCAGTCTATGTTAGATACTGCTACGGCCAAGAAAGAGAATGCAGTCCTTAAGAGTTATTTCCAACAGCAAGGAATGACAGAAGAGGAGGCAAAACAGGCTATGGAAGCTTATAAGGCCAATAAGCAGAGCCAACAGCCGGATGTAACTGCAATTCAGACACAGCTGCAACAAGCGCAGGCACTTGCAAGCCAAGCAGAAATCGAAAAGCTAGCAACGATGGAAGCGATTGGGCTTGGTATTGATGTAAAGACATTACCATACGTGCTTAAGATGGCTGATCTAAGTAATGTAAAAGGAACAGATGGTAAAGTTAATCAAGAATCGCTTAAAAATGCCTTAAACAAGGTGCTTGAAGATGTACCAGCACTAAAACCTACTACCCAAGGGAATGCTGGTTTCCAGATTGGCGCATCTGGTAGTAACAATAACAATCAAACTTCCGAAGATGCTTTAAAGAAAGCCTTTGGACTATAAGAAAGGTGGAATAATACATGGCAGTATATTCTTATGCAGAATCATTTACACAGTTATTAGCACAGAAATACGCTAAGGAGCTTTGCTCCGATGACTTAACTAAGTCTAATTTAGGTGTGCAGTTTATTAATGCGCAGACCATTAAGTTGCCTAGAGTAACTATGAGTGGTTACAAAGATCATACTCGTACAGCAGGCTTTAATGCTGGAACAATGAGTAATGACTGGGAACCAAAGAAACTAGCTCATGATAGAGATATTGAGTTCTTCATTGATCCAATGGATATTGATGAAACCAATCTTGCTTTGTCTGTGGCTAATATTCAGAACACATTTGAAGAGGAGCAGGCAATTCCTGAAAAGGATTCTTACCGCTTCTCTAAACTTCATGCGGAGTTAACTACTTTTTCCAGCAGTATCAATAGTACTGTAGTTGATGCAGCTACATTCTTAGATGCATTTGATACAGAAATGGCTTACATGGATGAAGCTGGTGTTCCTGAAGAGGAACGTATTCTTTATGTAACCCCAACAATGAATAAGATTGTTAAACAGGCACAAGGAATTGAGAGAAGCATTAGCATCTCTGCTGGTGCCACTGTAGTTAATAGAAAGGTACATAGTCTTGATGATGTCAAAATTAAGATGGTACCAGCTGCTAGAATGAAGACTGCTTATGACTTTACAAATGGTTGTGTGGCAGCTCAAACAGCAAAGCAGATTAACTTCATTCTTATTCATCCATCATGTGTTGTATGCCGTGATAAATACGCATACATTAAGTTATTTACTCCTGGAACAGATTCTCGTACAGCAGATGGTTATTTATATCAAAACCGTAACTATGGAGACTTATTCTTACTGGAAAAGAAAGTATCTGGTTGTGCAATGAACATTACAGCATAAGGAGGGATAGCTGATGAAAGCAGTAAAAGCGAATAAAGAATATGCAATTACAGAGGCTGAGAAAAAAGGCTACATCGACCAAGGATATGATATCGTTGGAGATGATGGAAAAGTGGTTGAATATGGTAGAGGCAAGGCAGTTCCTTACGAGGATCATATGAAGGTTGTAAAAGAATTAGAGGCTATAAAATCTAAAGGAAAAAAGGCGAAAGAATCTGAAGATTCTAAGACCGATAAGACCGAGTAGGCGGTGATGTTGAATGGCATATCAAGGATATGTAACTCCACCCGAGTATAAGGAAACCCATAAAGACATTCCCGATGATGTGCTAGAAGATAAACTAAGGCAGGCAAGTAGAAACATTGACTTGCTTACCTTTAATCGTATCGTAGTACATGGATTTAGTAATCTTACAGATTATCAAGCAGAAATCGTGAAGGAATGTGTCTGTGAGTTGGCTGATTTCTATCATGAAAATGAGGATATGATCCAGAATGTACTAAAAAATTATTCCATCAATGGAGTGTCTATGGTCTTTGGTGAGACCTGGAATGTTCATGTACAGAACGGTGTGGCCATCGGTAATGCAACATACAGCAAGCTTATGTCAACTGGTCTCTGCTGTGTTAGATTGGGGTGATTGTGTGAGATATCCGTGTCTAATAGACAAGCGATTCTGTAAGACTGCTGTCAATGTTGAGATTGCACCAGAGGGTACAGATAGAGGTGAGCCTCTTCCTCTAGTAACCTGGTCGGGTAATGCAAATTACCAAGATAAAGCTAAGACGATACTCACTGCAGAGAAGAAGCTGATACAGCTTACCGGATGCGCGCTGATCCCCGGAGATATTGCACCTGACCTACCAACCTTAAGCGGTGGAACCGTAACAGTGAATGGAGTAAAACGAAGACTATATGAAGGTGCAAAAGTTCGTAATCCAGATGGCACAGTAAATCATACGCGATTGGATGTGGTCTAGTGGCTAGATATGTTAGTTCCAGAGTTCGGATTAATAGGATGGCCATTAGGCAGCTAGACAGAGCCACTGTAACAGCATTAGAAAAGACCGCTGATGTGCTACAGGGTGAGATCAGGGATGCACAAGTGATTCCAATGGAAACAGGTGCCCTTCGTAGCGAGCAGTTCTTTATTGATGATAGTAATTCTAACAAAGGGCATATTACTCTATCTCACAGTACCCCTTACGCTAGGCGATTGTACTTTCATCCTGAGTATCATTTTAGTCATGAGTTTGCAGCCCATGCAAAAGGCAAGTGGTTTGATGATTGGATTAATGGATCGAAAAAGGACCGCCCACAGAAGATCTTTAACCAGATGTATAGAAGGGAGAGTGGAATATAAATGTTTTTACTAAATTATGTGAGAGATTATATTGCTACTCTGAATATAACAGTAGATGAGAACTGCTACTGTGGAAAGATGGATTCTAAGCCGGATAAGGCAATCGGGGTCTATAACCTAAAAAGTAGCAGACAGGCTGTAATCCCTATCGGTGGAATTGAAAATAAGTCCTATGGTACCAAGGCAATAAGTATCCTGGTACATTGGAATAAGAGCCCCTCTCAGACAGAGACTGCAGCGATTAGTTTATACAATGCACTACAACAGTGCAAACAGGTAACAGTAAACCAGCACTTAATCAAATTTGTACAGATGCTCCAGGAAGAGCCTATCCCTGTAGATACGGACGAAGCCGGAATATTTGAATATGTGATTGAGTGCATTTTTTATTATGAAAGGTAAGGTGAATTAAATGGCAGTAGTATTAGTTAATGGATCATTGGGTACTGCATCAACCGCCAGTATTACTGGATTAACAAGTGGTAAGCGATACAAAGTAACTACTTTGGGATTTACCTATCCTGTTAATGCAGGAGGGACACTTGGAACCCCAGGTGCATCCGTTATGTATTCTAGTTTGTCGAATTTGACAGGTAATAGCATTACAGGACTGACAGATGGACAGGCATATTTGGTACAAGAGGTAACTGCTAATAGCGCATCCAGCACTGGAGTAAATCCCGTAAATGCAATTACATTCGGTATTAATATTAGTGGTCGAACAGGAACTACTAGTACAATCGTTAAAGATGCTGAATCATTAAGTATCTCATTTGACAATGGAATCGAAGAGTGGAATGCTATGGACCAAAATGGTTGGACCAGTCGCTTAATGACCTCTAAATCCATCTCTGTTTCCCTTGGAGGAAAAAGAAATTATGGTGATCCTGGTAATGATTATGTGGCTAGTTTAGCATACAAAAATGGTCAAGAGTGTAATAGTATCTTTTTCATCAATTTCCCTAATGGTGATACGTTGTCTATGCCATGCGTAGTTAATGTTACATCGGATGGTGGAGATTCAACAGCTGCTCAGTCGCTTGAATGGGAAGTACAAAGCGACGGGAAGCCAACGTATATAGCACACAACTAATTAACCAAAGGGCGGGTCGTAATGGCTTGCCCTCTTGTAGTAGAAAGGAGCCAAGCATGGCAGGACAAGTAATTGATATTAGAAGCAAGATTACAAACGAGTTACCGATGATTCAAATTACTGATGAGTTGACGGTAACCGTTAACAATAGAAAGTCTGTGGTGTTAAACATTCAGGCTATGGTACTTGAGAATGAAAAGAAGGAAGCTAAGGGGAAACAGACTGATGAAATGGAGTTCATGATTAAAGCACTTGGTATGCTTATTGGACAGAAGAATGTAGATACCATTGAAGAGATGGATTTGCCCCTTCCTGAATACAAAGAAGTGTTTCAGTCTATCATGAGTGTTGCAACAGGCACTTACGGCGAGACACCCATTAAATAGTGGTGAGAGCTATTATGATTTATTCGATGATTGGGAGTTGATAGAAGCATCTTTCCTTAAGCAGTATGGAATAAGACTTCGTACAGAAGATAATATGTCCTGGTCAGAATTTTGTTCATTATTATCAGGAATCATGCCGGATACCCCATTGGGTCAAGTCGTAACAATACGAAGTGAAAAGGATCCTAAGGTACTTAAGAATTTTACTAGGGAGCAAAAGCGTATTAAAAATGAATGGTCAAAACGTAAACAATCTAAGTTAAAGGAGAACCCAGATGCTTACCATGACTATTGGATGAATTTACAGCAAGCTTTTAAATCTATGTACAGTTAAAAATATCATATAGAAAGGTAGGTGAGAACGTATGGGTATGAGTGTTGGTGAAATTGATTTAGGCCTTAATGTGAACCAACAAATGTTTAATAGGCAACTACAGGGCATATCTAGAGGAGCTGAGAAGCAGGTATCTAGTGCTTTTGGAGGACTAGGTAAGAAGATAGGTGTAATCTTTGGAGCTGCTATGGTAGGTTCCTTTGTAAAGTCATGCTTAGACTTAGGTAGCAATCTATCAGAGGTGCAGAACGTGGTAGATACAACCTTTACTAGCATGGCCAATCAAGTGAATGATTTTGCCAAAAGTGCCATGACGAGCTTTGGTATGCCTGAAACCTTGGCGAAAAAGTATGTAGGTACTCTTGGTACAATGTCTAAGTCAATGGGATTCACTGAAAAATCCGCTTATGATATGGCCACTTCAGTAACGAAGCTTGGTGGAGATGTGGCATCTTTCTATAATCTAAGTCAGGATGAAGCAATGACTAAGTTAAAGGCTATTTGGACTGGTGAGACAGAAGCAATTAAGGACCTTGGTGTTGTTATGACACAAACCGCTCTAGATCAGTATGCATTAAACAATGGTTTTGGCAAGACTACTGCTAAGATGACTGAACAGGAAAAGGTTATGCTCCGGTACCAATACGTTATGAGTAGCCTGTCTGGTGCGCAAGGTGACTTTGCTAGGACAAGTGGATCTTGGGCGAACCAAACAAGGATATTATCCTTACAATTTGATTCACTTAAAGCTACATTAGGTCAGGGATTTATTAATCTATTTACTCCTATTATTAAGGTCATTAACACATTATTAGGTAAATTAGTGACTCTGGCAAACGGCTTCAAGTCATTTACAGAGCTGCTCACTGGTAATAAATCAGACACCAGTTCTGCATTAGCCGGAGTGGCTAATGATGCAACCAATGCCATAAGTGCTACGGATGGATTGGCAAACTCTACTGTTGGAGTAGGTAAGGCTGCTGAGACTGCAAAGAAAGCCCTAAAAGGGTTAACTGGTATGGATGAGATTAATAATCTGCAAGATACAACTAGTAGCTCAAGTAGTGCTAGTGGAACAGGTTCTTCAGGTGGAGTATCTGGTAGTTTAGGCTCAGCTACAGTTGATACAAGTCAAGCAGATACAAATATAACAAAGACTACAGGATTGCTAGACACACTAAAGAATAAGTTTAATTCGTGGGTAAGTGATATCCCTAAGCTTGACTTAAATGTTGATTGGAAAGTAGTTGGACAAAATCTAGCTGATAGTGCTATAAATACATTTAAGACATTGGCCAATTTTGCAAAGCTAGTACTTACAATTACAATCAATATCTTAAATGATTTAGGAATTAGCACACTGATCACGAAGTTCTCTGAGCTGTTAAAAAGCTCAACTAACTTGGGGAAAACTATGTCGGATGCTTTGTGCCCGGCGTTTGTTAATTTCTACGACAAAGGCATATCCCCAATAGTGCAATGGATAGGCGATAAGCTAGTTGATGCCATCAATACAGCGAAAGGTCTAATGGATAATTGGGCAAAATGGTTCACGGATAATAAGGATAAAATAGCTCAGTTAGGTACTACACTAGGCGAAGTAGTATCGAACATATGGAATTTCATTAAACCACTGGCAAATGCAGTATGGGCAGCATTTAAAAAATCGATAACTCTAATATCTAATATATTTCAGGGATTTTGTCAATTTATATTAGATCATCAGAACGGTGTGAAAACAGCACTTGAAGCGATTGCTATTGCCGGTGGTGCCTTATTTGCACTCTTTAAGACAGCTAGCCTTGCGGAATTTATCATTAATGCTGGTGGAATTACAGGGATTTTAGCATCCATGAAAACAGCATTTCAAGCTCTTACAATCGCTAAAATAAAAGACAAAATTGCTACGCTTGAAATTGCAGGACTTTATGCAAAAGATTTTGTACTTGGCTTAGCATCTTCAATTAAGAATTTAGCTCTTCAAACGGCTGGGTTTGTTGCTTCTACAGCAGCAAAGGTTAAGGATGGGGTGGTATCTGCCGGTCTATTGGTAGCGACTAAGGCACAGACAGTAGCACAGGCAGCGTTAAATGCAGTTATGAGCGCGAATCCTATAACCCTTGTTGTAATAGCATTAGCGGCACTGGTTGCTGGATTTGTTTACTTATGGAATAATTGTGAAGGATTTCGTAAGTTCTGGATTAATTTATGGAATGGAATAAAGAGCGTTGTAAGCACTGTAGTAAATGCTATAGTTGGATTCTTTAAAGCTTGCTGGGTAGGTATTAAAGGCGCATTTAGTAGTGTTAAAAGTTTCTTTTCAGGTATTTGGAGTGGTATTAAGTCTGTATTCAGCGGCGTTGGTAAATGGTTTAAAGGAATCTTTGATGGTGCTGTGTCAAAGATTAAGGGAGCCTTTGATGGTATAAAGAAATTCTTTTCAGGTATCTGGAGTGGTATCACTGGTGCATTTGGCAATGTAACCAAATGGTTTAAGGATACGTTTTCTGCGGCATGGAAAGCAGTTAAGGATGTATTTAGCGTTGGTGGAAAAATCTTTGATGGTATAAAAGATGGTATAGCAAGCGTATTTAAGACAGTAGTAAATGGCCTAATTGGTGGTATTAACAAGGTGATAGCTTTTCCATTTAATAAAATTAATGATTTGTTAAATGATATCAGCGATGTATCTATTTTTGGGTTTGAACCATTTAGCTGGATTGGGCATGATCCATTACCGGTGCCACAAATACCTAAACTTGCAAAAGGCGGTATTATTGATACCCCTACACTTGCTATGGTTGGTGAGGCTGGTAAGGAAGCCGTAATGCCTCTGGAGAATAACACCGGATGGATTGATGAACTGGCAAGTAAGATAGCAGCTCAGATACCACAGGGCAACAATAGTAGCGGTGGAGATATCTCTCTTGCTTTAGATTTTAATATTGGTGGGGCAAAATTCAGAAAAGTTGTAATAGATTCCATCAATAAGGCTAAAAAGAAGAACGGACGAGTACCTATTAATATTTAGGAGTAAGGCATCGGTCATAAGTGGCCGGTGCTTTTTTAGAAAGAAGGTGGTGAGCATGGCTTTACCTTTTAAGATAAACAATATTGCAATTGAAGCCCCTGTAAAGTGTCAGGTGTCGTTATCAGATATTGATAACAATTCCTCGAATAATGCCAAAGGTGTTATGCAACGTAGCAGAGTCAGGGCTGGGAAAAGAAAAGTAGCACTATCCTGGAAGAATTTAAATGCTACACAAGCTAAAATCATATTAGATGCTGCAAAGGATGTGTTTGTTACATTCTATTATTTTGATCCATTATTGGCTGATTGGACAACAAAACGATTTTATGCCGGTGATAAGTCAGCTGATATGACGTATGATGGGAAGAATGGTTTTATGTGGGCTTCATTAGAATTTAGTCTTGTAGAGCAGTAAGGAAGGTGAATGAATGTACAATATATCGGATAAATTATCCAGCATAATACGAAACGGACTTACTACGACCAATTCCAAGATTGAAATAGGCGACAATGTACTGGATGATAATGATATTTATAGTTTTGAAATTGAAGATGATCTTGGCATTGATGGACAGCCTTCCATCGGATCAGCAGTATCTAAATCTATGACATTAGAGATAGTACCTGATTCAGCAAGTATGGTCCTTACCGGGAAGGCTATTAAGGTGTCGTTGGGTTATAACCTAGACGAAACAGAAGATGAAATCACACAAGAATCAGAGGTAGAGTATATTCCTTTTGGCACGTTTTATGCTGACCCTGGAACCGTACAGTATGGTGAAGATAGAATTACAGTTGAGTGTTATGACAAGATATACTACTGGGATAAGGCGCACTATGCAACCATGTTAGCGTATCCAGCGTCTATCCGTGATATGTTGGTGGAGATATCTAATTTAACTGGTGTTCCCCTTGAAAATATCAACCAGATAGAAGATACAACATGGCTTTCAAGGCCTGCAAAGAGTATCAGGCAGATGCTAAGTGCGATTGCAGAGATTAATGGTAAGCAGGCCATTATTAGCCGTAATGAGAAGATAGCCTTTATCCAAAATCATGTACCATTTAATATTTGTATTCAGGGTAAAACTGTATCAAGTAAAAGTGTTGCAAGTAGCGGTAATATCAATATTTATGTGATGAATAAAGGTATTACAGGGGATAGAAATCTATATAAGGATACTGGAGAAGATTATGTTCTACAAGCAAAAAATAGTGGTGATGATAGTGATAATTATAATTATGCTAACGTGTATTGGTCAAAGCCACTAGAAAAAGATAAAACATATACGATATCGGGGAGTGTACAATTTACGAATGGTTTTTCAGACAAAATAACAATTCTTCCAATATACTCGCCTGCAACCTCTTCATATACAGTAAGTGTTGGTAGTAATGGATTTTTTAGCCTGACATTTACAATTACATCTGATATTACAACTCAAGATAGAACTCTATTTTATGCAGGTTTAGCTGGACAAACTAGGGGTAAAGGATGTGTATTTTCAAATTTGAAGTTAGAACTAGGAGATAAAGCTACTCCATGGATTCCAGCACTAGAAGATGCCAATATAACAGATTATTACAACAAGTACACACTTTCAGAGCTTCCACCACTGTATGCCATTAGCACTGTATTTGATAGTATCCAAAGGGACAGTAATGGTATATGGACGTTTTATCATAACTGTAGTATGACTGGAGGAGTTGTTACATCACTTACTACACCATACAAAGAACCTTTGTCACAGGCTAATCAAAACGTGCTTAATTCCATTACAGCCACACCTAATAACAAAATATTTGTTACATCGGCTGTGGATCCAGATTTTCAAACGAATGTAGAATTATATGCATTTGACAGTGACGATTACAACCAGAACGGCTTTACTGTTACTGATGAGTGTAACATCACAAAGTTAGTTAATCATCTAGCAGTAGAAGAAGCAGCTGAGTTTGAAGAAGAGACCGAGGAAGAGGAAACTGATATAGAGTACGGAACAGATACAGGTAAAGCACTCACGATTGAAAATGAGAACATCCGCTCAATAGAGCGTCTGCAATCCATATACGATAAATGCTTCCCACTTACATGGAGGGCATTTGAGTTGTCATTATGCTTCGGGAGTTCATGGATTGATGCTGGAGATATTATAACTGTTACAGATATAGTAGGTAACGCATATAACTTGCCTGTCATGTCTCATGTATTTCGCTATGATGGTGGAGCATCCTCAGAGATGTCTGCCTCCATAGGAGAGGAAGATAATACAGTAAGCTACGGCGAGGACTACAGCCAGAAGATAATTAACACGGAAAAAACAGTTGGGCGAATTAAGAATCAGATAACTGGGATTACATCAAATGTAAAAGGTGTAACTACCAGAGTATCCATTGTTGAGCAGACAGTTGGAGGAATCAGCCAGACGGTAAAGGAGAACTATGAGGCATTATACCAGGCAATAGATGCATCCGGTACATACTCAATCAAGATAGAATCTGATTCTTCGTATGCGGTAAAGGTGGATAAGACATATAACCTTTCCTGTTTTGTTTACCGTATAAATGAAAATATTACCAGTACACTGGATGCTTCTCAGTTTAGATGGTTTAGAGTATCTACAGATGAGATGTCAGATCTGAACTGGAATGCTGCTGGCCATATAGGTAGTCACCTGTCTATCTCCTCAAGAGATATTAATGAGGATAGCTGTGTATTCTATTGTGAGGTAGCGATTTATTCCGGTAAAAATGTCGCTCTGACAGACAGGAGCAGTAACAGACTATGTTATCATGATGGAAGCCCTATTATGGTTAAAGAGCTTATCTGCTTACTCAAGACTGGTGTGCCTATGAAGGATTCTACCGACAACTACAAGGCCACCTTTGATATGCTAAAAGATAAAATCCTTCTTATGCTGGATCACAATGGTAAACTAGCCTATATTGATCTGCGTGGTGGGAATAGTACCTTGTTGAAATTGGTGGCAGATATGATTAGCCTGGAAGGTTATACTTCTATAAATGGTAATTTTACTGTTGATAAAGACGGAAACGTGCATCTAAAAGGTGGTAGTGATATTGATTTAGTAAGCACAGCGCATGATACCGCTGTTATTGTGGTTCGTTCTGGAGATTATATTACACAGATAGAGCCAAGAGGAATATGGATATTTGACGGAAATGGAAATGATAAGGCTTCTTTTGCTAGAGATGGTTTTTGGTGTAGTGGTGATGGGCAGTTAAGAAATCTTGCAGTAGGCGGATGGCAAACAGTAAATGGGTATCAAATAGTGAGTGGTTCTCAAACAGTAGATGGAGATCAAACAGTGAGTGGTTCTCAAACAGTAGATGGGAATCAATCAGTGAGTGGTTCTCAAACAGTAGATGGGGATGTATATTTGTCATCAAATCTAAGAGTTATTAAAGATACATACTTAGATGGAACATTATGGATGTCGAATAATATAGGAGCTTATACAACAAATGTTTATAATATAGGAGCTTCTAATCTAAGGTTTAAGTGTATTTATCTTGCAACGTCTCCTTCGGTTTCCTCTGATAGAAATCAGAAAAAAGATTTTAATGAGTTAGACAATAGATATTCTAACTTCTTTATGAAACTATTACCAGAAATGTATAAGTATATCGATGGAGAAAGTAATCGCTTCCATGTTGGTTTTATAGCTCAAGAGGTAGAACAAGCTATGATTGATAGTGGCTTAACGTCATTGGATTTTGCTGGATTCATTAAATCTCCTATTTACATAAAAGATGAAGATGGAAATGATACAGAAACAATAGACCATTACGTCTACTCCTTAAGATATGAGGAGTTTATAGCCATTATAACAAAGGTATTACAAGATGCGGTAAAAAGACAAGATAGCTTAGAGGCAAGAATACAAGCACTGGAAGAAAGGATAGGTGATTAAATGAGTGATAAAATATTTCCAAGTGGAATAACGAATGGGACATTAAGTGATATTAGTGATAATGCAAAGTTTTTGGGTGACAATGGAGCTATACCAATAAATATTCCATATTCTGTTTTGGCAGCTGCTATTACAAAATATATGGAGGACAACTCTAATGTCATTAGTGGGCATACTATGTCTATCAATAGTTTATCGACAAATCAATCTAAGTGGAAGGCTGTAAATGTTAATGTGGCATTTGGTGGAAACATAAATGTAGACGTTCCAATTACCGGTGTAACGGCTACGTCTGTAGCAATAGCACAGAGAGCATCTGTGTATACTGGCACTGGTGCACGAATAGTATCATGTGTATGTGGAGCTGGTAAAGTCACACTATACGCAGATGCAGCCACAAGTGCTCAAATAAATGTATCTATTATGGTATATACTGGCTAGATGAGTAATATATCCAGTTCTATTATTTAATAAAGACATAAATATTAACCGGTATGACCGAACTGTTGTCAGCGTTTGCATAGATTGTTACTTTATCTGCGCTACAAAGACATGCCGTTATGTGTTGGCTAGTGGATGGGTTATATGCCGTTGCACGCTGTGCAATTGCTACAGACGTAGTGGTAACCCCGGGTATAGATACATCTGCGCTAATATTTCCACCAAAACTAACATTTTGGGTTACAGCTATTATCCTATTCGTCAAACTATTGTTTTACATATAATACAGCATTCTCCATTTGGGCTCTTATGTAGGGCCTTTTATTATACAAAAAATAAGAAAGTAGGTGTTAAAATGAAAGAAAATCAAGTAAAAGGTGTTACAATCTCAATTTTTACAATACTGTCAAGTTGCTTAGGGATTCTAGCTATTCCAGTGCTAATTTTAATCGTAGCAAATATGATTGATTATGCAACTGGATTAACTGCAGCTAAATACAGAGCAGAAAAGATTAATAGCTATAAGTCCTTTAAAGGAATAGCTAAAAAGGTGTGTATGTGGCTACTGGTATGCGTGGGTGTGCTAGTAGATGTATTCCTGATTTATACTGGTTCTAGCATTGGTCTTAACCCACCAAAACTATTTATAATTGCGTGCTTTGTAACAGCGTGGTTGTTTGTTAATGAATTAATTTCAATATTGGAGAACATGGTGGATATTGGTGTTAATATGCCACCTTTTTTATTACCGTTCGTTAAGAATATTAAGTCTCAGGTAGAAGGCAAAGCAGCAAGTGAGCTTACAAACATCGTTAAAGAAAAGAAGGAGGAATAAAGTATGGCAAAGAAACCAGTACATTACTTACAGACAGATAATAGGTGGAAGAAACATGACTATTCTGCTCCAGGAGAGAAGACCAACATAGGTGAGCAGGGTTGTGGTCCAACATCAGCAGCTATGATTATTGCATCTTTAAAAGATAGCAAAGTTACACCAGAAACGACTGCAGACTGGGCGAAGGAGAAAGGCTATAAGGCTAAGGGACAGGGTACATATTACAGTTACTTTGTGCCACAGCTTAATGCTTATGGGATTAAGTGTAGCCGGATTAACAGTGGAAATTTACTAAATCTATCAAAGACAGCTGCAGAAAGTTATCATAAAAAAGCTCTGGAACAACTTAAGAAGGGTAATTTGTTAATTGTTTGTGTAGGAAAAGGATTATGGACATCCAGTGGCCACTACATGCTTGTATATGCCTATGAGGATGGTACAGTCTACATTAATGATCCGGCAAGCACCAGAGCTGACAAACTGAAAAATACATAGGATCTATTAAGCAGCCAAGTAAAATATTACTGGGTAGTTGAGGTACCACAAGCTCCTAAGCAGCCTACAAAGGTATATTATACGGTCAAAAAGGGGGACAATCTAACCAAGATTGCCAAGCTCTACAAGACTACTGTAGACAAACTAGTTAAACTTAACGGAATAAAAAACCCTAACTTAATCTCAGTAGGGCAGAAGCTTAGGGTAAAATAACTGTATTATATGTCACTATATCCGATTGATTCATATGTGGCAATGCTTTATACTATAGATGTACATGATACAACGGCTGGGTGAGGCTCCCCCGAACCTGGCCGCATAACCCCTAAAAATACCCCGGAGCTGATTCGTTCCGGGGTTTTGTTATTACTTCACTTGAAATCTATATCCGCAATCTTGACATACCGCGAATGTTTTTGTCTTTGAACGAGTACTGCCTCTTAAAAGAGGTACAATCCACCAAAGTCCAAAAGTACATATTATTAATACTAAATGTACCAAAGACATTAGACATCCTCTATGCTTTACTTCGTTAACTGCTTGGACATTTACATTGTTACTTCCGCATCTCGTGCATACCATCTTAAAGTTCCCCCCATTTTTTCATTTAGGTAAATAATACCACATTATAGGAAAAAGTGTCAAACAGGATTATATAAATTCTGACATTTCTTCAGTACTTAGCTTCAAAGCTTGTTTTAAACGCCTCAATTCGCCAAGTGTAAACGTGGAAGGCTTTTTTCTTTTATGATAGTACGCACTTCTTGACAAATGCAATTTCAAAATAATTTGTTCATCTGACATATTATTTAACACTTTATTTTTGGCTATATATGCACGAATTAAATTGTCTTTTGCTTGGTTTTCAGATTCTTTCAATTTTGGCATAACAATCATTCCTTTCTAACATATAATTATTATATCAATATAATATATTTCTAACGTAATTTCTAACGGTTTCTAACAAAACTATACATTTGTAATCCTAAGTGTAAATAAGTAAAAAAATGCGTAAGTACTTGATTTTGCTAGGATTGGTTCTGCTCAGTCTTGTACTGTTTAGTTTGAGTATCGCCTTGCCAAGGCGAGGGTCGCGGGTTCGAATCCCGTCTCGCGCTCTATAAATAAGAAAGGGTATCCGTAAAGGATGCCCTTTCTTATTTTCGGAGCCCAATCCAGGGCTCCGAGTTCGAATGTCTCCGCTTCGCTCCGGTCCGCGCAGAGCAGGGGTCCACTGGACCCCTTGCGCCGTCTCGCACAATTACAAAACAATCGTCAGTCCTTATAAAATAGGGGCTGGCGATTTTATGTTGCCTTAAAATAGCTGTTGTCAAATGACCTTTTTTGTTGTCAGAGATTATACGGCTTTTGACATTGCTTTAGGAAGTTTTTTAGGATTATGCTTTTGGTTTAAAATGTAGTTTTTCCCTGTGGTTGCAATATCACCATGACCTAGCAAATAGGAAATGGTCTTCGTAGGGATGTTCGCATCATGTAGTTTTGTTGCAAAGGTCTTACGGAACAAATGGGTGTTAATATGAGTAATACAAAGACGTTTATAGAGAATGCCTAAATCTCTTGCTAATGCTTTGCAATGACTGGCTACCTCTATGCCGTTGTAACAAAGGTACTGATCTTCATGATACCAACCATGTTGCTTTTTATCTATTGTTATGTTCTACTGTTACCGATTCTAGATTTAATCTAGTTGGGCTATGTATAATTGAATCTATTTGTCTGTATATTGTAAGAATAGGCCTATAATCAGGAGGAAGAGTCCTGAAATAAGAAATACAAGAGAAAGTAGTTCACCATGACCCGATGAGAACGCCCCTAAAATTTCATATAGAGCAGATAAAACTGATAAAATGAGCAGTACAACAGAGATTAACATAAGTACAGGGTATTTCATGATTTTCTCCTTATCATCAATAAATATTTATTTAAATTGCTTACATTTTGGCTTCTTAATAACATATTAATAGTATTTCTACACCAGATGTATATATTATGAAATAAAATATATAATTTGTAAATTGATATTATACAAGTGCTCAAATATACTATAAGAATAAGGTTGATAATATGACGAGGACTAATGATAGCGTAGAAGATGTAAGATATGACTAGTATGGTTCAGAACGGGATATCAATTTCCTATTAGTATTTTGCGAGAATAAAAATGAAAATTATTATAATTGACATTATATTACCAATACTATACTGTTAAATTGGGAGTTGTCTTACAGTATCTGTCAGGGGTTATAATGTAACATCTGAACACAAAGATGGAACTGATGATGCTTTGAAAATTGCTTAGGAATGATAGAAAATAAAAGACCAGTATATCTATCGTTACAAGATTATTTTAAATATGGTAATCATAGTGTAATTGCACTTGGGTATCAAAAATATAAATATAGTGGTGTTTTTAAAAAAGGTATGAAACATATATATTAATTGCAGATGGCTGGAAATCGAGATATGCAACTAGGTATGTATGGGGTGGATGCTCTGGTTCCTGGGATCATTCTACTGTAAAATTAATTTGAAATAAAGAATTAGTGATGGAGCTAATGGGGATCGTGTTGAAGTGACTGATGAACATCAAAAGAAGAATATTATAAATAGCTTGGATAAGTTAGAATTAGAGAAATATTATGGTGAAGATGAAGATGGATGAGTCTTTGCTATAATTTTAGACACCGATAAATCGGAGATAAAACTTACATTTAGAGGACTTGAGAGATGTATAGATAGTAATGGTAAGGAATATATAATTAAGAATGTGGCTGATAATTTGAAGAATCTTTGTAATAGTTTTCTTAAGTAATATCATTGCTATCTTCGTTACTATATTAATAAAGTATGTACTATTTTACAAAACTCCCCAAATTATTTTGTTGTAACTTCTGTTGTTGATTAAACAATACAGGCCCAGAACCTCCTTTCTTCTTTTTCGAGTTCAATCCTGGACTCGAAAAAATTGATATAATTGCTAGACTACGTTTAGCAGTAAATAGTGAGGAGTAGGGAAAATAAGGCATGGCACTAGTTCGGTGCGTGACTAGAATGAGCAATTTCTGTTTTGATTTCTTAAATGTCTAATAATACGTTTGTAAATGACATAAATTTACAAATTAAAAGGAGCCTGCATGAAAAGAAATAGAAAATTGATTATAAAGTACATAAAATTGGTTGATCTGGATGAAATGGGCGAGCCTCTAGAGGATAAACCAGGGTTGGATGAAATATTTATTGATAAGAATCTGGCTATGGTAAATATATCCATAAAATTAATGGATAGTGCGCAGAATCCTTATGTAAAAAGGTTATGATAAGTGAAGCAAATAAGCAAAGAAAAAAGCGTTTGATAGCTATTGCTGCAGGTATTCTTTCGACAATTCTTGTGGTGTATCTATATTCGATATTGAATCGTGGAATCACTACATTTACCAGTGTCGAATTTGGAGCTTCAAACTATTATAATAACATACAATTAAACAATGCAAAAGATGCTGTTATGAAAGTATTTCGTCAGGAGTTTGGTGGCTGTAAATTGATTACATTGCCTTATGATGAAACATTCTCGAAAGCGTACTGTGAAGCAGAACAATATGATATAACGAATACAATAGTATTTAGTAGTTCTTTCTATGTATATCCATGGGGTGGAGCTGGATTTCTAACCAAGAATATAATGATTGATTATTGGAATTGGGTTGTTCAGTATTCGCAAGACCTTGAGCGATGGATAGTGCTTAGTAGTGGGATTGCATAAAAGAGAAAATAAGGGTGAAATAAAGAAGAACCCCAGGGGAGTGAATCCGCTGGGGAATTGTATTAAAATGACCATTTAAATGAATATTTTATGAATAGCTTATAATTATCAAATTCTATATTATCATAATTACTGTCATATGGCAGAGAAAAATTTGTATAAGTTATTGCACCAATGTTTGAAGTATCGACATATTGTTCCTCATAAAATACTGGGACCCCTTTGCTGTAATAAACAACAGCTATACAAGTAGAGTCACTCCGAATATTTCCTACATTTTTTGAAGATACAATAAAGTCACTTGATCCAACAGTTCCTGAGAGTTCTATATCACGTGAGTTTGGAGTACGGTAAGTTGCCTGATCAGCAGAGAATGATATTTTGTAATATGAGTATGGAACATCATTATAGTCTCTGTCATAAGGATTGCAAAAATGAAACGTAGAGGTTGCATTTGGTTCGAAACAGAAATTATCATCTTCAGTTGTAAATATAAGGTTTCCACTGGAGTCAAAATATGTAATTATAGCTGTTACATACATAGAGTATGAATAATTATTCTTTGCTATCACAAATACTCCATCTGAGAGTTTATAAGAGTTATATGATATTTTAGATATTCCAGTAGAAGAGTTAAAACTTGATTTAACAGTGACCTTACAAGAATATGTTTTTCCATTGTGCTTGGCGTTAATGACCGCAGTTCCCACTTTTTTTGCTACAATTTTCCCATTGCTAACAGTAGCAATACTATTGTTACTGGTGGACCAGCTAACTTTTTTATAAGCACCAGTTAACTTTATTGCCTTAGTATTTCCTTCGTATAAAACAAGATTGGTATTTGTTAAGGAAAGATTTTTCACTGTAACTTTGCATACATAAGATTTCTTTCCAATCTTTGCAGTGATTTTAGCTGTTCCTGCCCTTTTTGCTACAATTTTCCCATTGCTAACAGTAGCAATACTATTGCTGCTGGTGGACCAGCTAACTTTTTTGTAAGCACCAGTTAACTTTATTGTCTTAGTATTTCCTTCGTATAAAACAAGGTTGGTATTTGTTAAGGAAAGATTTTTCACTGTAACTTTGCATACATAAGATTTCTTTCCAATCTTTGCAGTGATTTTAGCTGTTCCTGCCTTTTTTGCTAAAACATTTCCTTTGCTGACGGTAGCAACTCTTTTATCACTGGTTGACCACTTAACAGAGGACTTCGTGCCGGTGACGGATAACTTTAATGATTGTCCAACATATAACGTTTGCTTTGATTTGCTAATTGCAACTTTTGCCGAAGCGTTTGTGCTAGGAATTGACACGGCAAATATCATAACAGTAAAAATGATAATGCAAATTTTTTTTATTTTCTTCATATAACAGCTCCCTTCATTTACTAACTAAACAATACCACACAATGAGAAAATGTGTCAAATTATATTATATAAACTCATAGTTCGATTTTTACTTGCATGGTATGAGAAGTTAGCAAGACACCTTTTGCTAGGGGTAAAGGTTAAGGTTAATTGTACTACAATAGTAATCACTGTTAATAGAAAAAAGTTAATAAATATAAAATATTTACAATATATTTATGATATAATTGAAATATAGTAGGGGGGATGAATAGCGAAAATATTGTTTAAATACTGCAATGAATAAGATACAGTTAAGGAATTTTGTATAAATTCAAGCTATTGTTTCGCTACAGGTAATATGAAATATCTAATAAATCATAATAGTATTATTCTTATAATTCTTCTATCAAATATCATGATTGTAGGGTGATATAAGAGAAAAATGTTAATACTTTGGAGGTGGATATGAAAAATATTGTACTGCTAGGTATTGCAACAATTATTTCTACAGTTTATACATTTTTTAATGAACTAGCATTTGATTATGCCATCCATAACTATACTGTTATATATATAGTTATTGTACAATTTATTTTCCCAATAGTAATAGGTTTATTAGTTGGGTTACTAGGAAAAGAGATAGTACATGAAAAAAAAGATGGTGTAGCTTTATTTCTTATATTATTATTAAATATTCTAATTAGCGTTTTCATATATTCTAGGGATGTAAATATATCTATATATAATATATTTCTAGTAGGCTATATATTAGCCAGAATGCTAACAATAATAATACAATCATTACGAGTAAAACAGAATAGTAAAACAAAATAATTAAATTACATACTAATAAAATAGTCTTCAGTCAATAAAATAGACACCAAAGAATGAGTGTTTGGATACTATCATCAATTTTATTGAGGATTGTGTGAAGAAAGTCTGTAAAACAGATTTTCTATGATAAAGAGATGTAAAAGGATTACACTATGAACACTCTGCCATCTCTTTATATAACAGCATCTCTTCTGAATTCAAATAAAGGGGACAATTTCTCCTTTTATAATCTCTGTACTTCGCTAGTGTCAAGAAAGACTAATGGAATCTATATTGTATAACATTGTTGTCATCCCTGTTGTCAAATAAACAAATACAGTCCCGTTTTAAATGTCCTATATATGTTTCATTTTGGGTTTGTAGTCCTTGGGCTGGACATGCAGTTCCTTATAAAGCAAGTGGTACTACAATTGTTTACAATAATAGAGTGTGGAAAAGGGCTCATTCTGTATCTGAATATTAATTATTGAAAGACCTACTGCATAGGATATTGTTAATGAATTTAAAGAAGTATAATTTAAAGTATGAGGAGTGTTTAAGTTGAAAAAGAGAATAATAGTTAGATTGATATGTATATGTATAGTAATAGGTGTTATATTTTTTTTGAATCTAGATATGAATCCTTTAAAAGATATTAAATCAACAGATGTGAAAGAGGTAATGATAGCGAATCCAGGTTCATATTATACTGTTTCAGATCAAGAGGATATAGATATGATAATGAAGGAACTATATAATATGAAATTATACAGAAGAATAGGTGGTAATACTGATGGATTTAGTTATCTAATAGATATTAAACTATTAAGTGGTGAGACCATTTCATTGAGTATATCAAAAAATGTTAAAATTTCACGGAAAACATATAAACCAGATAGAAATTATACTGATACAATTGAAGAACTTTATAATAAATTATCAAAAAAATACAAGAGCTATCCTGCTTGATTGGGATCTGTAATTGATTTTGTGTCTATGGTAAAAAAATGGTTCCTTTTTGGTAAGAATCAGATATGAATTCTTATCAGAAGGGAGCCTATTATTATGGCGTATGCTCCATAGTGAGTGTGTAGAATCTACTATAAATATTTGAGATAATAGACTCACTAAGTCAAAAAAGTTGAGTCTAAACTTTTTTGACATCTTTAGGAGGAAGTCTATGAAATCAACTACATCTCTAGTCGCCCATCAGTATCGGCTTCAACAATGGGCAGATTATAGGTAACCTCAATCGCTATGCTATTCACATTATAATGGAAAAT
Source organism: Bacillota bacterium (assembly GCA_023413555.1). Taxonomy (GTDB): domain Bacteria; phylum Bacillota; class Clostridia; order Lachnospirales; family Lachnospiraceae; genus KM106-2. The sequence continues at coordinate 36,008 of JAEZPG010000013.1, forward strand.
ATAAGATTAATATGGTAATATATAGAAAGCGCTCCGTAGTGTTTCTACATAGGATGGATTGTGTATGGCTGTAAAGAATTTTCTTTGGGGTAGCTTGATGAATATAATAAAGATGGGGGTATGATGATTATGAATACCAACGATAAAAGAATGATTGATAAAGATAATGTTGTATTACTTGTTGGTTCATTTAACAATCAACAGATTTTGAACGAAATTTATATGGCAAAACGCGGCGTAAAAATAAGAATGTTAACATCTTCACCTCAAAATTGGGAAGTAATTATTAGAGAAATAAGGAGAGCAAAGAAAAATGGGAAACCAGTTTTTGTGAATTTCAGTGAGTCTATATTACTAATTGCATGCAATTCAGAATATAAGAAATTATTTACTAACTTACTTGATGCGCTCGCCGGATGCCCACACATTTTGTTTTTGTATCAAGATGCATTTATAGGGAAATATAATATTTTTACAAAGCCCTTTTATTCTAAGTATCTGATTTATAATTGGTCACATTCAATGTCTGCCGTTATAGAAGATGAGCGTGTTATTGCTCATGAAAAAACTATTATGGAAACATATTTCGAAACAGTAGATTATTACTGTTCCGAAGTCTTATCCAAATTAACAATTCCGCTAGAAAGAAAAATTCAAGAGGATATTATTTCGAACATACGTAATCGTTTTAATTGTGATATTGATAGGAATCAACTTGTACTAGATATAAATTTACCAAAAACTGGGTTTGAAAAAGTTCTTAAATCAGAGCAATATAAAGAAGCTCTTGTGCTTAGCCGTCGTCTGGTAATGCTTTCGCTTGCTACGGATGAAAAGGAGATAAAATTTAGATTATATCGTCTTTCATGGATGTACAGTGATTTATTCGATATAACTGATGATGACGATTTATCCAATTATTATACAGGCTATGATGATATAACTATTGATAATAAAAAATGTGAAATAGATTATGATCGTGAAGTAGAAAGGTTATGTTTATTCGATATAGAGCGCAAAAATAAACCAGATGAAACTCTATTTTTTGAGTATTGGTTAAAAAAATTTATTGTTGAAAGAAATACTGATATTCAAAACGCAGTAAATGATATGACAATTGCAGTAGAACAAATAAAAGCACGTAATCTTAATATTGTGCCATATTTACATAGCATTGAGTTGGTTTCAGCAATACGTGATTTCTTTTCCGAAACTGAGAGTGAAACAGTATATACGAGATATATATATAAAGACCAATTATTTGCCTTTGAATTAGAACGCTTTTTAACACTGTTTCAAGATTATATAACGAAAGTAAAAGGAGTAAATATAGTTTTTGAGGAGAAGCGAACAGAAATTGGTATAGTTTACATGTTGAAATCAACAGATGCAAATGTGACCAAGTACAATATATCAGATTATATCCAAGAATTTGCGAAGTATCTAGATCAATGCGATAACAATATAGAATTTGCAAAATCTATACTGTCTAACAAATACTTGACAGATAAGCAACGTGAAGAGCTTGCTTTGCGTTTCCATAAAGAAGCAATCAGAATTAAAAATGACATCATCCATGATGCTGAAAGAAAAATGATGGACTTACGGCATTTCTATGAGGACATGGCAATTGAAATGGCTGTTGATAAGTTGCCTACGCTAAATAATCTTTCAACAACCCTATCGGATAAGCCAATAACAAAATTAATTCAAATAGATAACAAAGGAATAGTAAATATTCAATACATATATGGCAATGCAACTTTTAACGAGAATGATAAACAATTATTTAGTATTATAGAAAAATATGCAGATAACAGTCAAGAACTCATAGACGCTGTAAAAATTCTTAAAGATCAAGCAATACCGAAAGAAACCAAGAACGAATCATCAACTAAGTTGAAAAAGTTATTGGCAAAGACTGCAAGCAAGATAGGTGATGTCGGTTTTAGCCTATTAAATAAGTATCTAGAGTTATTATTATTTGGACCATAAGTGTTGTACATATAGATGAAACTACCAGTAGAAGATTTAAAGGAGGTTAACATGAAAATTGAAGAGAATCTTGCATGGATACTGGATTATGAAAAAATTTCACTTTCCTATAAAGAGGCAGTCCCAGATAAATGTATCTCTAGAAATGAATGGCTAGAAAGGGGCTGGAATGAACAAGAAAAGAAAATTAAAAAATATTGAATTTGTACACTCGTTAGGGCTTAAGTGCGATAGTGTAGGGTGGTGTGATCTTGATTTGAACAGATTTGATATTGATGACTTATTGGAGAAAATCAATGTTTTTGCATTGCAAGAAGGATTATATTTACGAGGATATTATGATAGGGAACCGGAAGGATATTACATCCATGCATCGGAAACGATACCTTATCCTTCCGATGAAGTTATAATAAAACTTGAATTAGATTATGAGAAGCTAATGAATAATCCGAAGCCCGAAAGAAAAGTCTCTGAAAAAGATGCTCTTAAACTATTTAGGAGCATTGATACTATTGCACTGCTTTTTTCGAATCCTTGGCTGACGTTTTATAGTATCATTATTTTCCACTATGCGGTGCGCCCGGTGGGCGCACGTTCTTATGGGGTGAAAGTCCCTAATCCGCCTAGTAGAAAGAAGAATACACCCTCGAGATTTTTCGGTAGTACGAATGTCTTTATGACCTAATGGGCTGGATACTAGTCAATTTTTGTCACAGCATAATCGCCACAACTTTCTACTACATTCTTAATCTGCTCATCCGCTACATCGTTGTCCAGATACACTTCTACGCACCTATCTGTAAAAGCAACATTTGTTACGTTTTCAACAGCTTTCAATGCTGTTTCAATTATATTACAGCAGTCATCACGATTGATACCATCAATATAAACTGCCTTATAATCCATTCTTTCAATCTTAAAAATAACAGGCCTTGTTCCGTCAGGGCAGCAAGCAATTATGATTCGGTCATCATTCGACCAATCACGTAAAATAGAACCTCCCTGTAGTCCAGCATATACATATCTAGAAATTGCATCCCATGCTTCGGAACAGTGAGGAGTCCCTTCTGCTCCTTTTATATAAGCATCATCATGGGCGGTTTTCTTTAGGGTATTTAACCCCATGTGCCAGAAATCTTGTGCATAATATCTCTCAAAGATAAATTCATCTCCAACGTTGTAACAAGGACAAGCTCCTGAATTAGGATCGGCTAGATACTGAGCCTGTAATTCTGGGAACACTTTTCGATCTAATACTGTTAACTTCACTTTACTCTGCATAGTTATATCCTCCTCATTATTCACGTATTATTTTCTGTTTGTTCAACTTTGGGATAGTCCTCTTGATAATAGCCAAGAGATTTACAATCACTAATTAAAGAGACTTTCCTAAGTTATAAGCATCCTCTAGTTTGGCATTGTCATTAATATCTCCTTCATATACTACTCCGGCACAAAGAACTTTCCCCTTGTCAGTCCAATTTTGATTTTTTACGAAATAGTCATACCAATTGATAACTGCATCAAATTCATTCCCTCCGGCAACCATAAGGAGCGTAGATTCCTTGGAAGGCGCTGCATAGTTTGGATAAGATTCTGGAACAGCAAATAAGCGGTCAATAGTACATTTAAGTTCTCCACTGATTGACCAGTAATAAAGAGGACTAGCTAGACAGATAATATCAGCTTCAATATATGCAGGGTATATTTTTTCCATGTCATCTTTTTGAGTACATGGATGTTCTGGATTCTTACCACCACAATAACAACTAATGCATGGATTAATATTCATCTGATGTACGTTAAAACAGGTCACTTCATGCCCTGCAGTTTTTGCTCCTTCTGTAAACGAAGCAATTAAGGAAGCAGTATTGCCTTTTGCTCTTGGACTTCCATTTAGGATTAATACTTTCTTTGACATGTTCTTTACCTCACTTGTTTAGAATTATTGTATTTTTTCCATTTCTTGTGTATAATTGTATCAGTCAACAACTACTTGTAAAGTACCCACATTAATGTAAGGTACCTTCATTGATGTAAGGTACTATAATAGGAGAAAGCGTAATGAAAAAGAATTGTATTGAAAAAGTAAATTTTGAAGAAACTGGATTCAGCTATACATTATCATTAATTAGTGGAAAATATAAAATGATTATCTTGTATTGTCTAATGGAATTTCAAGCGGTCCGATTTAATGAATTACGACGTTACCTAAACAATATCTCAGATAAAACGCTCAGTTTGAATTTAAAAGAATTAGAGAAAGACCAATTAATTGAGAGAAAAGAATTTCCACAGATTCCTCCGAAAGTGGAATATTCTCTTTCCGAACGGGGTAAATCAATTATGACAGTATTGGATCAACTATGTTACTGGGGCGAGGCAAATCGGATAAAACAATAGCTATTATCACTAAAATTACTACATATTTTCCGTTGCCAGAAGTATACTGCGAAAGTAGGCCGTCGCACTAATCTCTTAGTGCGACGGCCTACTTTGCTCTTCAATATATTACAATACCACTCGCAGGGAAAACTGCCCGTCCTTTGCAATAAACTGGCAATTTCCTTTTAGCTTTTCTGCGACATATTTGATGCTCTGGGTTCCAAGTCCATGACCGAATTCTTCTGCCTGTGGGATGCCATCTAACATATCTACCTTGTGTGCATATGGGTTTTTGATAGACAGAAGTAGCTTGTTGTTGTTCATCCGCAAATCTAGTGTAATGTTTCTTTGAACTAAATCAAGCTCCGATACTGCATGAATGGCATTCTCTAAGCCATTGGAGAGGATGGAAGTAAAGTCTATATCAGAAATCGATAACTTTGCAGGTATTTGAATGGAATGATGGAAACGGATTCCTTTTTCCACTATTTTGTTTTCATAGGAGGATAGAATCATGTTAACGATTTCATTCTCACAGTATCTCTGCATAGCCGTTTTATCTGTGGTCTCAATAATCTCATTAATATAGGATTTTGCATTTTCGGTGTCACCTTGTTCGATATATGAGATTATCGTATTCATAAAATGTCGCATATCATGTCGCAAGAGAGATACGGCATATTCGGAGCGTTTGATTGCCTCAAGTTCCTTTTCAGACTGAGCCTTTTTCATTTCCATAATCTGATTATGTTGCTCCACTTTATATTTTTCTTCGTACTCCTTAAAATAAACTACACTGAAAATTAAATAGGCGATACACAAAACGAAAGGTAGGAACTCAAACACGACTTCTGTTTTACTGTAAAGGAGGTCTGTATAAACTGTGGTTATGTAATAAAACAGATAATTGGTAGCAGGTATAATACTAAAAATCAAAACAGTTTTAAAAGGCTTGGTCAAAATGATTCCAATAGACGACGTAATATAGCGAATAATAAAAAATCCCAAAAAGACAGTAATCGCAGTACGGATACCGTAGGTTACCCATAGTGTATCGGTAATTAATAAGGCCAACACACCAAGCCATGCGCTTAATTGACAGCAAAGATAGGCAGACATAATGGCGAATAGACTAGGTACCAGCTTACGCCTATAATACAAGCAATATAGTAGGACAGAAGGGAGGTGTGTGATAATTGGATATAAACACTCAGTACCATTCAAACCGATGTTAACATAGGCGATAAACTGCAGCATATTAACACTAATGCAAAAAGCCAATAAAATGAGAATATTTTTTTTGTGAAATTGTATGCCAAGAATTGCTGCAGATACAAACACACCAAATATAAGAAGTGTACTGTTATTCAGCATCCCTAATATAAATTGCAGCACCTAGTTGCCTCCTTTATTGATTATTCCTGGAACATGATGGAGAAGTATGTATCTTGCAAAGCTTTTGCATATCCTCTGGCAACGGGGATATTCCGTCCGGATTTTGTTATGAGTTTCGTATTGTTAAAATAGTCCACATTGGGGAGATAGACAAGATAGCTACGATGACATTTAAAAAAACCTTTGTTAACGGACAGTTCGGTTTCGAAGGTGTATAGCGGTTGGACGACCTCTAATTCTTTGTCTGATTTCAAGAAAAAGAATACTCGTTTATTCTGTGCTTCTATATATTCGATATCATGAAGATATATTTTCTGATATCCATCCACTGTTTTCAAGGTTAGATTCTCAGGCTCCCCACAGGTAACGGCGGTACAATCCTCCATGATCTCTTGTAGTCTTTGATATGTAATCGGTTTTATGCAGTAATCGTATGCTTTTACGGAATAGGATTGTAGGGCAAACTCAGGTGAAGTGGTTAAAAAGATGATTTTCACCGTTTTATCCCTGCTACGCAGTTCCTTCGCAACATCCATTCCATTTAACAGAGGCATGATAATATCAAGAAATACAATATCGTAATGGACGAGATTACTTTCTCGAATTAATGTATCACCATTATTAAAGCAATCTATTTTAAGCTGAGAGGATGTGACTGCAGACCATTTCTCAAGCATCTGTTTTGTGTCCAAGAGACACTTGCTCTCATCGTCACATATGCCGATCCGAAGCATTCACATTCCTCCTTTTCTCATGACAATAATTTAGGATATTTTAGCACAAATAAGCAATATAATCAACATTTCAAAATGCAATTCGCTCCTTTAAAACTACATTTCGCGACAAATAAATATTTGATTCTCTTTAATATTGTATAATAATATAAAGATGATAGCTGTAACATAACACGATGAATATCTGTGGGCTCTTAGCAGAAAGTAGGTTTATTTACTGGTGTAGTGCTGACGATTTTGACCATGAGATAATTCCAAAAGCAAGAGGAAAAGTTTAATCTCTTATTCGCTCTACTCTTTTGGATCAGAAAAAGTAGGATAACAGCAAGTGTATATGCCAAAATCATAGATAAAGTCGGTCATAGCTCGGTTATCAATACAGAAGGTGTGGTACTAGATGATATCCTTTCTGTTATTAGTGGTGCTACCGATGGTAAAACCTAATGTTCAGATGTAATGGTGGCTGTTACTGATGATAATCTGGATACGGTAACACTGGATGGTAAGATAATTACACTGACAGACAATATGTTTACTGTAATGCCTACAGATAAATCATAGACCATTACTGCCACCGATAAAGCCGGCAATAAAAAATCCATTAATATTACTGTCAACAGCGACCATAGGTGGGGTGAGGGCGGCACCCTTTCCTTTAAATCTTTATATACAACAACACATAGCCTACTAAAGTATGAAGTAAAAAGGACTTGCACTACTAGGAAAAAAGCTGTATAGTATAGAAATAATTAGAAAACTGGGGTGCTTGCAAGATAGCAGGCTGAGAGGAAGCTGAAGGCTTTAACCCATAACCTGATTTGGATAATGCCAACGTAGGGAGATATGTGTGAAAAGTACGCAGATATACCATGAAGTTTGGTGTATCTGCGTTTTTTTGTGCACAACACCATTGGCACACTGAA
>JAEZPG010000054.1 GCA_023413555.1 Bacillota bacterium
CTCTATGGCTCATAAATTAGGTGCCTTCCATCACCTGCCACATGGCGTTGCTAATGCAATCTTAATTACTGAAGTAATGAGATTTAATGCAACAGATGTACCAACTAAGATGGGAACCTTCTCACAATATCAATATCCACACTGCCTTGAGAGATATGCTGAAATTGCAGATTTCTTAGGAATTAAGGGTAAAGACGATAATGATAAATTAGAGAACTTAATCAAAGAAATTGAAGCTTTAAAAGAAAAAGTTGGTATTAAGAAAACAATCAAAGAGTACGGTGTAGATGAAAAGTATTTCTTAGAAACCTTAGATGAAATGGTAGAGCAGGCATTTGATGATCAGTGTACTGGAGCTAATCCAAGATATCCATTAATGAAGGAAATCAAAGAAATGTATCTAAAAGTATACTACGGAAAATAATAAGAAAGTAATTTATAAAACCCACCTTGTTACCTAATAGTGACAAGGTGGGTTTTTTCATAATACCAAGGATGCACAACATACAGAAAGGGAAAGAGCGATGGCTGATACATCTATCAGCCATCGCTCTTTATAAAGAAGGAAAATAAAAGAATATTAATCAAACTATTCGTATTCGACTACGTTAATCCATTTAAGGAGTAAATCTCGTTCTTGAGGCCTGCCCTTTGTAAGCTGAGCTGCTGCCACAAGAGGAAGCCATTGGTGAACATATTGCTTCTTAGTAGATGTCTTCTTGCAGAAAATATCCATGTAAGCATTGGCCATATCCGTATTGGATAGGGAAAGCAAAAGATATGTACGAGCTACATCAGCACTGGCATTACCCTGAGAAGCATGGATCCAGTCAAGTGTATAGTATTTATCACCGGATACAACAATATTACGAGGTTCAAAGTCACCATGACAAACTTTATTGTGCTTAGGCATACCATCTAATCGAGTCAATAGATCATACTTAACTACATCATCAATCTCAGTTAAACTCGAAATTTGAGCTTTCATCTTATCTTTTAGTTTATTCAATAATGGAGATCTTTTAGATTGGATAGTAAGCTGAAGATCTACCATTTTCTCTAAGTATTTTTCCATGTCTGAAGGATTCTGTTGCATAACAGTAGCTAAAGTAGGACCCTCAATATAATCCATAACGATAGCCCAATTACCATTAACCATAGTTACTTGTTGTACATGTGGAAGGTCTAATCCTGTTAATTCTACTCTAGATGTATTGAGTGCTTCTAAAAGAACATCAACCTTTGACATATTCGAGTTAAACACTTTTACCGCTTGATCATTATAACGATAAACATGTGACGATGTACCAGTAGAAATCAAGTTAGTTAATTCCATAATAGTTCTCCTCCCTATGATGTATACAATTTGGCCTGATTTTGAAAAAATAAAAAAGATTCTTCTCAATCTATAACTATTATAACACAATTAAACAAAATAGTACACATTTTAAAATAATTTATATGTAAATTGTACAATAACTTCGACTATGGTATAATCTCTTAGAAACATATTTGTATACAAAGAATAACGAAATCATTATAATAGAGATAGAGGTTGATCAACATCACCCTAGATGGAGGATTATATGAGAAAAATAGATATCAATGCCATAAAAGGTTCCGAGACATTGGCTAGAGATGTATATGGACAGAATAATACCATCTTACTTCCCTCCGGAATACTTTTAAAGAAAGAGTATATTGAACCACTTAAGAAAATGAATATTTCATATATATATGTAGAAGACGAGTTTTCTGCTGGGATTGAGGAAAGCAAAAACAGTGAAAATGAGTTAAAAGTACAGTGTTTACATAAAATCAGAGAAACCCTAGACAGGTTTTCTTTTAGTATGAGAAATCAGGCTAATCAAATTAATGATATAGCAGAAGAAGTCATTATGGAAGTGTTAAGTAATGAGCATATTTTATACAATATTGCCGGAGTAAGACAAAAGAGTGAGGATCTATACTCCCACAGTCTAAATGTGTGTGCGTTATCTGTACTTCTTGCTATTAAGTTAAATCTGTCAAAAACAAGAGTGAAGGACATAGCAGAAGGAAGTATTCTTCATGACATAGGTTTTACTTGTGTGAATGCTATGTATAAGGCCGGAGGAAAGAAGTACTACAGAGCCAATGAATTAAAGGAAATTAAAAAACATGTGATATATGGATACAATCTTGTAGAAAATGCAGATTGGTTATCAACCAGATCCAAAGAGATTATTCTCTACCACCATGAGATATGTAATGGAACCGGTTATCCTTTTCATTTAAACGCAGATAAAATTAAGATTGGTAGTAAGATTGTGTCTGTTTGTGATACGTTTGACTGTTTAGTTTATGGGTACATAACGAAACCTAAAAAGGTTCATGAAGCAATTGAATATATAGTCAGTCAGAGTGGTATTAAATTCTCCCATCAAGTAGTAAAGGCATTTAATGCATCTGTTGCTGCATTTCCTAATGGCACGCTTGTGTTGACTAATGAGAATGAACTTGGCATCGTCCTAAAACAGAGTAACAGTTGTCCAACTCGTCCAGTGATTAGAATTATTCAGGATAAAGATGGTAATAAATATAGTGAGTGGGTCGAGAAGAACTTAATGGATTGTCATACCTTGTTTATAGTAGATACAGTAGATTCTTTGTAGTATTCTTTTTATATACAGAGGGTAGAGCGTAAAGGAAGTAGACAAAAGGATAAATAGGTGATATAAATAGATATGCTAAATACTTGTGTTACAAAGGGGGCATAATAGCGATGCATAGTTATCTTAGAACAATTGGGTTTAGTCAAATTAGAAATCAGATTGAGATGGATAAGCTGATTGAAGATATATTGAATAATTCTACACATGATAAAATGGTAATGACAGAAGATAGAACTATGTATGCTGAAGTAGCAAAAGAATTCGCAACCAATATGGGAATTGCGCTTCGGGGTGAGTATGACGATAAAGGTGTCTTTCGTTTAGAAAATTACTATCCTTATTTTATAGGAAAAACCATATCCACAAAGGAAGAGGTAAGCTTTAATAAGAAGGTAGATAGCAACAGTTACACAGGCATGTGTGATGATATTAGAGTTGGGGTTAGTCTAATTTTCTATCTCCAAAATGTAATGGAATATCTTGGACTGCGTAACAGAAAAAAAAGCATGGGACAAGGGTTGTCCGTAATGCTAACAGGGTTATCCCTATCAGGAAAAGTGTTACTGGGTGTGGATAAGAAACAAAAGGGGAAGAAGAACCGTACAGTAGAGGCAAAAAAAAGAAATAAATTATTGGCGGAGGCAAGAGAAGGAAATCAAGAAGCTATCGATAGTCTGACCATAGATGATATTGATCTCTTTGCTTCTATTAGCAAAAGAACCAAAAACGAAGATATCTACTCTATTGTAGATAGTAGCTTTGTTCCTTATGGATCAGAATCCGATAACTATATGGTGGTAGGAACAATTCTAGACTACAAGCCATTGATCAATGAGCTTACCAAGGAAGAGTTGTATGCACTTACTATAGAATGCAATGAGCTTAAGTTTGAGCTTTGTATTGCGAAAACTGATTTATTGGGGGAACCTGCCGTAGGACGCCGTTTTAAGGGTGTTATTTGGATGCAGGGAACAGTACATTTTGAGGAGTTGTATTAAGTATCTTAAGGTTGACTTAAATGTGGTCTACCATTATAATATGTATTGTGCCCAAAATTCGCAGCTTTTGTGATGGGGGCAAGTAGAAGTTCTCATAGTTAAATGGATATAACAGGGACCTCCTAAGTCTCAGTTGCAGGTTCGATTCCTGCTGGGAACGTTAAAGTCGTCATGCAATTTGTGTGGCGACTTTTTTGTTGTATATAAGAGGGAAAAAACACCTTTACAACAAAACTTTTTGCACTACGCTCAAAGTAATTGACATATAGTACTAAAAAATGAAAAATTGCGCAACATATACTATATATATTAATGAAAAATGTGGTACAATAGGATATAATAATGTTGAAATAATATATGAGATGTAGTTTGATAAGGGATAAGGGAGGAATTTAATGAAAAAATTAGCGAATATGTTTTATTCAGTCTTTTTTGTGGCATCAATAATATTTTTAGTATATTGCTTTATAGAGTTTCGAGAGGATCTAGCAACTATGATATGTGCAAGTATCGTTGTATTAATAGCAGCCTTTCTATTCATTGATGTTCTAGTTAGTGTTTACAAACAAGAAAAGAAGGATTTCCTTGAGAAAGCACAGCAAAGAGAGGATGCAACTACAGCAGAAATGAAAAAGTATCTAAATGAAATTCTTAAGTATGAAAAAGCTATTTATGTAGTGAGTAAAAGAGAACTTGCGGAGATTCAACAAGAGCAGAATAAGGACCAAGCATCTGATACTGCTAAGTTTAAAGTTTTATAAAGCAGGGCAGGAGATTTTATGAATTATATTATTGTGGATTTGGAATGGAACCAAAGCCCTCTTGGAAAAGGAAGTGAGAATGAAAAGCTTCCTTTTGAAATCATTGAAATTGGAGCAGTAAAGCTTAGTGAGCAAGATGAAATATTAGACGAATATCATAGTTATATCAAGCCACAGGTGTATAAAGAACTTCATTTTAAAACCAAAGAAATATTAAGTATTACCACAAGTGACTTAATCCATGGGAAGTCTTTTGAAGAGGTTATCAAGGACTTCTTTTCTTGGTGCGGTGAGGATTATTCCTTTAGCACTTGGGGTTCAATGGATCTAACTGAGCTACAGCGTAATCTCCAATACTATAATTTGCTTGAGCTTCTTCCTGGTCCGATTAAGTATTATGATGTACAAAAGTTATTTGCCTTACAATATGAAGGAGTGAAGAACCCTCATACCCTAGAATATGCAGTGGACTTTTTAAAGATAAAGAAAGACGGTGTATTTCATAGTGCAATAGATGACGCACGTTATACTGCCCAAGTTTTTCAGAAAACAAAAAAAGAAATGCTTAAAAGCTTCTCCATTGATTCTTACCAAAATCCTAAGAGTAAGGAAGAGGAAATCTATATTGTCTATGACAAATATAGTAAGTATATATCTAGGGAATTTAATACAAAAGAAGAGGCTATTCTGGATAAGGATGTTACCTCCACCGTATGCTATTTATGCGGTAAGCGGGCGGCCAAAAAGATTAAATGGTTTTCTAGTAATACCAAGAACTACTATTGCCTTGCGTATTGCAGAAAGCATGGATATCTGAAAGGCAAATTACGTATGAAAAAGACCGATGGAGACCAGGTCTATGCCATTAAAATTCTAAAGCTTACGGATGAGACAGAAGCAACAGCTATTCGAAAAAAGCAGCAGGATATCAAAGGTAGAAAAAAAGAGAAACGTGCTAAAAAAACAAATAAGTAAGGCTATTGTTTAGAATCTATTCTAAACAATAGCCTTTTAAAATGGCAACCTTATTTCTTAAACATTTCATTAAGAGAAGTGTAAAATTTAGTGCTCTTTTTAGAAGAGTATTTATTGTTAGGAAGAATACCTTTTTTCTTTCTAAATATACATAAAATTAATATTAAAACAAGAATAATAAATAGAACTAGTCCTAATATAATTAAAATCTGTGTTACACTAGTACCCTGATTTACATTAAATATATCTGCTAAAGCGTTACCAGTATTCTTCTGAACTACTTTACTATTCTCTAACACCTGTCTGTCAGAGGTCTTTGTATATATGATATTACTACTACCTACTAAAGTACCATCTAAGGTGTAGGTGATAGAGCCAATAATATTATCGCCCTCTTCGATTGGTACATTGTCATAGTAGTTTATACTTTGGACCACGTCCTTTAGATCACAAGTATTGGGAATAACAATTGTATTCTCTCCATCTATTTTCAGAGGGGACTGACTACTATCATAGAGACAATTATATTTAGTAAAAAGTAAGTCTTCCTCGATAGTAGGAGCATTGTTTTCTTCATTGATATTATAAACAGAGAAATTAGCAAAACAATAATCAAACAGAGAAATAGTATCAGTATATTGGTTCATCTGAGAATAGGATGGTTTGGATTTTAATACGACACATATAAGCTCTAAGCCATCTTTCTCAGCCACAGTTACCAATGTATTGCCAGCTTGATCAGTATAGCCAGTCTTTCCTGCAAGAGTGTACTGATACTCATACTGAGGATAATCATTTGGATAGATCATCTGGTGCTTGTTGGTTAGATATCTAGTTTCTGACTGTTTATTAGTAGGTGGAATCACGTATCTCTTAGTTCCAGAAATGGAACGGAAGGTCTGATTCTTCATGGCAGCTTTTGTAATCAAGGCCATATCATATGCAGTAGTGTAGTGTTCAATATTATGCAAACCATGAGGATTGGTAAAATGCGTATTTTTACATCCCAATTCCTTAGCTTTAGCTGTCATCAGTTCAGCAAACTTGGATATGCTTCCAGATATATGTTCTCCTATAGCATTAGCTACCTCATTAGCACTCTTTAACATTAAGGCATAAAGACATTGTTCCATTGTAAGCTGTTCGTCAACGTCAGCACTAATGTGTGCACTTCCTGATTCAATTGAAAAAACCGCATCGTGACTAAAAGTCACAGTCTCACTAAGGGAAGAATTCTCAAGTGCTAGTAAAGCAGTCATAATTTTGGTGATACTAGCTGGATAGTGCTTGTCATTAATATTCTTGGCATATAAAACCATGCCAGTACTGGCTTCCATAATAATTGCCGATTCTGCTATAACGGAAGGTCCCTTTGAAGCATCCACTGTTAGACTTGATACACCAGAGGTGGCATTGTCATTGCTGGTATCAGTAGCAGTAGGGGCGGTATTATTTGCAGAAGTTGCAAATGCAGTAGTTGAATTTATGACCAGTACATTTCCCAAAATGGTAATAATCATTAATATGGATAATAATCTCTTCTTTGTAAACATAAGTACTCCTCAAACTTCCGTTCTTTTACCTAACAAAGATAATTATAAGTCATTTTTATAAGTCTATCAAGAATATTCTAAAGAAACCTTTCTTTTAGTGTATAAAAAATAGACAACTGTTTTGAATAAACAGTTGCCTATTTTTTATACACTTTTTGATTGCATACGTTTAATTACTTTTAGTCTTGTAAACTCCTCACGCTCTTTTTCCTCTAATGCATCTGTAATCTCCTTAGTCAGAGAAGTATACATAGGAATCGTGATGTTTTGAAGAGCATTAGCACGTTTCTGAGTTTTCTTAATGTTATAGGCCAAACGATAAGCGGCGTTTTCTATACTAGATAACCGTATTGTCAATTCTTTTACTTTATTGAATTCTCGTGTGGCTTTATCCAAGGAAATTCGCGTATTGAAAAAGGGGTAGTATGGAGCGTCAGTAGTTAGATTTCCTTTCACAAGAGGAATTTCAGTACCCATAATACTTCGATACTTTATAGAAATAGAATTCTCTATAGGAACCGTCTGAGCTAGTTCAAAAACATTGTGAATTCCCATTTCAATGTTAACCTGCTGAAGAGCACGATATGCAGAGCTAAAGGTAACATCAATTTCTTTTTGAATCAGGGAAGCATCGTCAATTAGACCCATTAGTTCTCGAATTAGAATGTTACGTTTCTTATCCATTAGCTCAAAGCCTTGTTTTGCCAAGGCTAGGGAGTTTTTTGCCAATATAAGATTACCCTTGGTAGGAAAGGTATTTGGGTTCATAAACTCACCGTCCTTTAAGCTTCCTCATCATCTGCTTCAGTGTTTTCGAATACTTCAGCAGAGTGATAGTATTTGTCAAGTATCTTGGTATCAACTCGATCTAGTTCCTCACGAGGAAGAACAGATAATAAATCCCAACCAAGGTCTAAGGTCTCGGTAATGGTTCTATTGTCTTCCTTGCTTTGTCCAACAAACTCTTGTTCAAAACGCTTACCAAATTGCAAGTACCTCTTATCCAAAGGAGAAAGCTCATCTTCACCAATAACGCTGGCTAAGTTTCTCGCATCTCCAACATGTGCATAGGCAGAGAATAACTGGTTAGCAAGGTCGTTATGATCCTCTCTGGTGTAGCCTGCTCCAATACCATCCTTCATCAGACGAGATAGAGAAGGTAATACGTTAATTGGTGGGTAGATTGCTGTTTGATGTAAGCTTCTTTCCAATACAATTTGACCTTCTGTAATATATCCTGTTAAGTCAGGGATAGGATGTGTAATATCGTCATTTGGCATGGTTAAGATAGGAATCTGAGTCACAGAACCATTCTTACCAGCTACAATTCCTGCTCTCTCGTAAATGGTGGCCAGTTCACTATATAGATAACCTGGATAGCCTTTTCTTGAAGGAATCTCACCTTTAGAGGAGGATACTTCACGAAGTGCCTCTGCAAAAGAAGTCATATCTGTTAATATAACAAGAATATGCATATTACAATCAAAGGCTAAATACTCAGCTGTAGTAAGGGCAACCTTTGGGGTAATCAGACGCTCTACAACAGGATCATTGGCAAGATTTAAAAACATCGTTACGTGGGATGCAGCGCCACTTTCCTCAAAAGCACGTCTAAAATAATCTGCCACGTCATGCTTTACACCCATAGCAGCAAATACGATACCAAACTCTTCATCGGAGTTATCTCCTAAAGAAGCCTGACGAACAATTTGTGCAGCCAGTTCATCGTGTGGAAGACCATTACCGGAGAAAATCGGTAATTTCTGTCCACGAATTAATGTTGTAAGACAGTCTATGGCAGAAATACCAGTACGAATATAGTTACGAGGATATTCTCTGGAAACTGGGTTTAGTGGCTGCCCATTTACATTACGTCTTATGTCTGACACAATTGGTCCTAATCCATCAATTGGCTGACCTAATCCATTAAAAGTACGACCTAAAATATCAGGAGATAAGCTGATTTCCATAGGACGACCAGTTAATTTTGTATGAGTGTTTTTTAGAGACATATCATCCGTTCCACCAAACACCTGTATCACAGCTTTGTCTTCATAGCACTCAACTATACGACCTAGTTTTTTCTCTTTTCCATCAACGACTAGTTCAACGATTTCTTCATATGAAGCATCCTGAACTCCCTCTAAGGCAATCAGAGGGCCATTAATCTCACTTAAGCCTAAATATTCAATAGACATTTATGAATCCCTCCTTATGCATTTTTAGCTAAGATACTGTTATAATACTCTTTTACAGCTTCTTTATAATCATCAAATTTGCGTAGATCGTCATTTGCTACATCATACTTTATAGTAATAATACGCTCAAAAATATCATTTTCTCTTAAAATACGCATAGGTATCCCCATAGTAATCAGTTGCCTGGACTTCTCATACAGATACATAATAATTTCCATCATCTTTAACTGTTTATCCATTGGTACATAAGTATCCGATGGATGGAAAGCGTTCTGTTGTACAAATCCTAGTCGGATAACACGGGCAATTTCAAGTACCAGCTTCTGGTCATCAGGTAGTACATCAGAACCAATTAATTTTACAATTTCGTTTAACTGGTTTTCCTGTGTAAGAATACTAATTAACTGATTCCTTAGTGTAGTAAAATTAGGACCTACATTGCTTAAGTACCATGGTGCTAAGTCTGTCATATATTCAGAATAGCTAGTTAGCCAGTTAATAGCTGGGAAATGTCTTGCATAAGCAAGAGATTTATCAAGTGCCCAGAAACAACGAACAAAACGCTTCGTATTTTGTGTTACTGGTTCAGAGAAATCACCACCCTGAGGAGAAACTGCTCCAATAATAGAAACACTACCCTCAGATCCGTTTAGGTTCTGCATATAACCAGCTCTCTCATAGAAAGCAGAAAGACGAGAGGCCAGATAAGCAGGGAAGCCCTCTTCTGCAGGCATTTCCTCTAGACGGCCAGATAATTCACGAAGAGCCTCAGCCCAACGGGAAGTAGAATCTGCCATAATGGCTACATGATAACCCATATCTCTGTAATATTCGGCTAGAGTAATACCCGTATAGATACTAGCTTCACGGGCGGCAACTGGCATGTTAGAGGTATTGGCAATTAGCGTAGTACGATTTAACAGTAAGTTGCCTGTTTTAGGGTCTACAAGCTTTGAGAATTCCTCTAGAACGTTGGTCATTTCGTTACCACGTTCTCCACAACCAATGTAAACAATAATATCTGCATCAGACCATTTAGCTAGCTGGTGTTGTGTCATTGTTTTACCAGTACCAAAACCACCAGGAACGGCAGCAGTGCCACCCTTAGCAATTGGAAATAGGGTATCGATAATACGTTGACCAGTTAGTAGTGGTTTGTCAGCGGCGTATCGTTTAATGGTTGGTCGAGGGATACGGATTGGCCATTTTTGAGTAAGGGAAAGCTCTATCTCCTCCCCTTTACATGTTTCTACTGTAACAATTGTTTGGGTAATGTTGTATTTGCCATCAGGAACTACTTTGATTACTGTACCATCTAGTGTAGGAGGTACCATAGATTTGTGAAGGATAGCAGGGGTTTCTTGAACCTCAGCAATCACAGTTCCACCAAAAACTTTGTCTCCAGGCTTTACTGTAATATGAACATCCCATAGCTTTTCATTATCCAAGCTAGTGACATTTACACCTCTAGGAATAAAGTCACCACTTTGCTTTGCAATTTCTTTTAATGGACGTTCAATTCCATCAAAAATGTTACTAATGATACCAGGGGCTAAGGTAACGGACATCTGAGTGCCAGTACCGTAGACCATTTCATTAGGCTTAAGTCCAGTTGTTTCCTCAAAAACCTGAATGGTAGTAAGGTCCTTAGTAAGTCCAATTACTTCGCCTATCAGTCGTTCATCGCCGACATAGACCATCTCGGACATACGAAAGCCGGTATTACCCTTTATGGTTACAACTGGCCCATTTATACCATAAATCTGACCTGTTATTTGCATAATGGAGCAAGCCTCCTCATCTAGAATTGAAAGTTATTTTTTTCTTCTGCCAGCTTGGTAGCAAAGGAATTATCAATTAATACATGTCTGGAATGAATGACAGCACGGGTACCACCAATAAAATCAATATTACTTACAGTGAGTTCCACACCGGTAGCCTGTTGTAAGGATTCCAGTTTAGAGGAATCGGAAGCATTGATGTAAATAGTAATAGCTTCCCCTCGGGCAAAGTTGTAAGCTGAAGTGATCTGAGCCTCCAGAAGTTTATCGTATTCAGGAGCTTTCATATATTCCATAACTTTGAGTTTTACGTCGTTAAACAAGAGGTCTTTTAATTCTTGCGTCTTTACACTGAGAGTTTTACGTATCTCTACAGCTTCGTTGGACAGTTGTTTATTCTTCTCTCGATATAGATTATCCGTCTCAACTTTTAGACGGGCCTGGGCTTTTGTTTCTAACGCTTCCTTTTTCTCGTCATAAATCTTCTTTAATGTCGCTTTATAGTCCACAAGAATGTTTTCGCTTTCATTAGTGGCCTCATCGATTACGGATTGGTAAAAGTGATCAAGTTTTACCTCTAAATTCATAGCATCACGTCCTTTCCATTTATAATTTCAGACCAATTGCTTCACTGACATAAGAAGTAATAAAGTCTGCTTTACGACCAGAGCCGTGACGGTCTGGTATCTCAACAATTAATGGCAGACGGCGGTGAAGCTTAATCTCAGCAATAATATCAGGAAATTCCGTGCTGAGCTTTTCGGTAATTAATACTACGCCGATTTCTTTGTTGGCCATAACCTTTTCTAACTGTTCCTTTAAGTGCTTTTTGGAATGAATGACAATGCCATCAACGCCTGCTAAGCGCATTCCGGTATAGGTATCAACGTTATCGCTGATTAAATACATCTGCATCAGATCACCTGCTTACTTAGCCTAAGATTGTAAAGGAAATTAATAGTCCGTATAAAGCAATACCTTCTGCAAGAGCTACGAAGATAAGAGCCTTACCCATGATACTGGAATCTTCTGATAATGCACCAAGAGCTGCGGAAGCAGCACTGGATACAGCGATACCACCACCGATACAGGATAAACCGGTAGATAAGGCAGCAGCAATATATTTCCAGCCATCTACTGTAGACGCAGCAGCTGCAGCATCAGTAGCCGCAAATGCTTTGCCAGAGAATAATAGGATATCTGCAATAATTAAAGTACCAAAGAAGAAAAATGCGTTACAAGCAAGTGTTCTCTTAAGGCCGCCCTTGGTTTTTTCGCTGAGTAAAAATGCTCCAAATGGAACAATAATGCTTAATATAAGAGCTGCCACAAAAATAAGTTTAATCATCATAATAAAGTCCTCCTTAAATCGAATCCGTCTCGAAATTATTTTTCTTGGTTAAATGCCTTAAATTCTTTTCCCGTACCCCTATAGAAACGACCAAACATCTCATAGTATTCCAGACGAAGTACCTGAATGCCTACGATTAAACCTTCCATGCCGGCCACCACAAGGTTACCAAGCACAATGATAATCCAGTTTGGGTTTCCACCATGTTCAGCTCCAGCAAGTAGTAACACTACCCCCATCATTCCAGCGTGGCTAAGTGCAAATGCTCCAACACGAAGGAAAGAAATAGTATTGGTAGCATAGGACAATACAACATCGAAGAGCTCAACAATTGCTTCGATAAAAAACATGCCTACGCTTCCTTTAATCGCTTTCTTATGTTCCAGTAAATGGGTAAGAGGTTCCTTTAAAAAGATTGCAAGGAGTGGTAAACCAAGTAGAACCACTAATATTATAGTTCCAGGAAGAGTAGCACCGATATAAATAGCAACTACACATGCAACAATACCACCATATACAATTAATCCGGCAATACCGTTTGGATCGAATAATAGCTTTTCTATGTCTTTCGTTCGAATAGAGTTAATGATATTCAGTGCAATGGAAAGAAGTAGTAAGAACATACCAGCCGCAACAGATACCAGAAGGACTGTCATAACATTGTTCATTGGTTTAAGCCAAAAGCCTTCCAAGATATCTTCAAATCCAAAGACTGATCCATACGCAAAACCAAAAGCAGTTGAGAAGATACCTGCAGCAGCGATAATGCCGGCGATATTCATCTTCTTGAATTTATAAAGTAAATATCCACCGATTACAAGACATAGACCCTGTCCAACGTCACCAAACATGGCCCCAAATAAGAAGGAGTAGGTAAGGGCAACAAATATGGTTGGGTCAAGCTCCTTGTATGCAGGTAATCCATACATCTTAACAAACATCTCGAATGGCTTAATAAGTGTAGGATTCTTAAGCTTTGTAGGGGGTTTCATAGTCGCTGTCTCATCTGGTTGAGCATCAGTGATTACAAAAATGTTCTCATCGTTTGAGATTTCTGTTAAGAAGTTTTTCGTGTCTTTGACAGACATCCAACCGCATATAATATAGAATACGGCCTTATCGTTTTTGTCCTCTGTCAATGCAGCCAGCTTACGGACGTCAAAGTTTCTGCTTAGACTTTCTAAGGTGTTGTAAGCGGCAACAAGATCTACACTGTGTTTATTGATATAAGAATTTATTCTATTGTAAGTCTCTTTAATGGTATCCAGAACAGAATTCAGCTGTTCTGACATACTTTGGTAAGCTTCTTCCGGCGTGCCTTCATACTCATCTGGAAGTAAGACTCTCTCAAAATGAAGTGAAGAGTAGATTGCATCTACTTCTACAACAGAGGAAACCGGAGCAAAGTATACACCCCAGACATAATCCTTATCGCTGTAGCAGTCATAGAATACTGTATTCAAATTGTCGTAAATGTACTTGGAGAATTTGTCAAAATACTCTCTGGAAATTCGACCAAACCTAAACTTTATAAAGTGGAAATGGAGAATTTTTCTTAGGTCATAGTCAAGTAGACGGAAAGGCTCAATCTGCTTAAGTAAGTCTCGAAGGTGATTTCTTTTCTCCTTTAGTTCATATTTCTCTTTGTTTAATTCAGCTAGATCATTGAACATGTCAGATACAACAGTAATTGCTTCCTCAGCTGTAAGTTCTTTTGATTGAACTTCTTTCGGATTTTCAACCTTTTTCAACATCCCATCTGCTTTGGACAGGATATCCTTATATGGGTTAGGCTCAACAAAAGGTCTTAAATCTTTTACATTGTCTAACTCTGACAGTGCATTCTCAAGGTGAATCTCATATTTGTTCAGATAGATGTTTACCACACGGTCAATATCATTTTTTGGGCCCGTGATGTTGATAAACTGCATTTTCTCTATCACAAGTAGCACCTCCCGTTTTCATTGCTTGTAAAAAAGTTAAAGTTTCAAATAATGTAGAATATCTCCAGGTCGTAATTTGTAACGAATGCATTCTATTGAAGTTGTTAACATATCCAGTTCTAATTCCTTCAAATAAAGAAATCTTAAAACCGGAGCCATTGATGTAGAAAACTTAGTACTACAGGTATCATAGAGTTGCTGATACATCTGTAAATATAATAATTCTAGAGACTCAGGGTTGGTGGCATCGTTTAACTTGCCGTAGTAGGTATTCTGTACTATTTTCATAAAATCTTCTATTGAAATAGCCTCAACCAAAGCTATTAGTTCATGTTTGCTTAGCTTATAGTTAATAGGTATGATGTTTGCTAAAATCTTACCCGTTTCAATATCGTAAAACTTCTTGGAACGATAGATCCATAACAAGTTCAGCAGGTCAATCTGGGTACCATAAATCATCGTTACCACTTTCAAATTCTTCCCGCTTATGATATGGTCCTTTAGCTTCCATATCTTTTTAAAGTAGTAGATATCAAGCTGTACTTGAAAATCCTGCAATGTTGTGTGATTGGTTTCCTGTAATTTCTTAAACAAATCAAAGTACTGGGTTTTCCCTAAATAAGAAATAAATTCTTCGATTGTCTGGGAAGACGCTAATTCCTTTACTTTAAGGTCTGAGTGCTTTAAGAAAAATGGTTCAAATAGGAGCAAATCATAAGTGGTGTCCGAACTAAATACGTTACGTAGACAGCTCTTTAAAATAGATACTTCAAATCGGAAGAATATGAGAGATAGAACCTTTCGCTGACTTTGGTTAGCAAATCGATATAGCTTAGCAAAATCCAAATAAATAGAGTCCGCAAGAATTTGCTCTGCTTGGGATCTGTGCAGTCCACGTTCATCTCGGTTTCGTAAAAGATCAGTATAACTAGGATTGTTCCGTAAGTAGTTAATTAAATCAGAAGTGGTTTCCATATTGGCGATCTTCTCATAATCTGCCTTTGGTATGATGTTTTTCTGCATAGCCCTTGTCTTCGTTATGATACCACTATAGCTTAATAAGCCAGACATATTGACCTCCTTTCTGAATCCTAATGATTCATTGTATTGGAAGTATTAAATAGGAATGTATTTAACCTTCAATAATATGTTGAAATACACTGTTCACCAATTGATCGTGGTTGTTAGTGAAATTATGTTCCAGAGCTTGCATTTGTTTTTTACAATCGCTGATAAGAGCTTGCTTTTCTGTTTCAATTTCAGACTGCATGTTAGCCTTCATCGTATTAATCTTATCATTTGTGTCTGATGTAATATTATTTTCTAACGTTACAAGGTCTGAATTAAGTTGTTCATAGAGTTTCTGTTTTTGCTCAGTTGCACGATTAAGAATACGATTTGCTTTTTCTTCTATCTCATACAATACATTAATGACTTTTTCCATACTAGACCTCCTATCAATGACAGTTGCATTTTATCGTTCTCATAACAGATATCCATAACTTAGTATACATGGAAAATTAAATAAAATGCACTATATCATAATACACCTTTTATTTAGAATTGCCATAGTCAATATGTAGAAAAAAAGCTTGTTTCTTCGCTTTTCTATGTACATTATTTAAAAAAATAAAATAACATAACACATTGTATCTCAAATATTTCTATTTGACAAACATTCTTGATAAAATTAAGAATTATAAACATTATGTAAAGAAAATCCTTCTTAAATGAAGTGATACGACAGCAAAACCATTTGACTAGTAATGTAGTTGAACTTATAATCAAATTGGACATATACATGTTCAAAGCCGATACGTTAGAGGAGAATGATAATGCGTCTTAGAAATGTAAAGGGATCTCGAGAAAATATTGCTGCCAGTCAGTATGTCATTCATGACCCCGAGCAATGGAAAGGAAGGTTTAAATTCTTATTTCCAAGTAACGGACCTCTTCATATTGAAATAGGAATGGGAAAAGGACAGTTTTTAATCAGGCTGGCCAAAGAGAATCCTAATATTAACTATGTGGGAATTGAGAAATACTCAAGTGTACTAATTCGTGCCATTGAGAAAAGACAGGAAGAGGAGCTTCAAAACTTACTATTTATCCGTATGGATGCAGAAGAAATTGAAAATGTTTTTGGAGAAGGAGAAGTCGATCAAATCTATTTGAATTTTTCTGATCCTTGGCCAAAGGATAGGCATGCTAAGAGAAGGCTGACATCCCGTCAGTTTTTTGCTCGCTATAACCATATTCTAAAACAAGAGGGGCAAGTTGTTTTTAAAACAGACAATCGTACTTTGTTTGAGTTCTCTTTAGAAGAAGTAAATGAAGCTGGTTGGAAACTTAAGAACTACACTTATGACCTGCATCATAGTGAATATCTTCCTGGAAACGTAATGACAGAGTATGAGGCGAAGTTTGTGGCGGAGGGAAAACCGATTAACCGCCTTGTGGCATATCGCTAGCCAACAATTCCATAGAATAAGAACAGGTATTCCATGGAATAGTATCGTTAGAACCTTAAATTAATATGATAATATAGGATTAATTTAAAGGAGGTATGGACTATGCCAAAGATTAAAAAGAATATTTCAAGAAAGCTGGGGAGTAATGTCGATTTAAATCGTAAAGCATTATCACTTAGGCGGTCCTGGAATGAGGTGGCGTCTTTACTTCAGGTTGACAAAGGAAACAAGAAAAAATAGCACAAGAAGAAATGGAGGTATACTATGGCATTTATATTCACAGATGAAAATTTTGATCAAGAGGCTTTAAAGGAAGAAAAACTGGTAGTTGTAGATTTTTTTGCAGACTGGTGTGGACCTTGTAAGATGATGGCTCCAGTCATAGAAGAACTTGCAGAAGAGTTAAAAGGAGAAGTAAAGATTGGTAAACTTAACGTAGACGACGCACCTGAGACAGCACGTTCCTTTAGCGTTATGAACATCCCTACAATATTATTTCTTAAGAATGGAACAGCAGTTGACAAAATGGTGGGAGCTGTACCAAAGGCAAGTCTGCTGGAAAAGATTAATCAACATAAATAAATAGAGAGAAACTTCCTCATCCCGAAATTGGCAATTTACCGCCAATTCCGGGATGTCTTACTTTACTGAGAGTCTATTTCAATTCCCTTGCGTTTTAACCGGTTGTTTATGAACTTATTAGCTAGGTAGGCAAAGACTGCTACAAAAGGAACTCCTAAGAACATGCCAAGAACGCCGGCATAAGCCCCGCCTATTGTGATACCAAAGATAACCCATAGAGGTGTTAATCCCGTAGACTCTCCTAATATCTTAGGGCCCAGATAAAGTCCATCAAATTGCTGTAGGATAAAGATCATAATAGCAAATATCAACGCTTCAATAGGATTTAAGAAGAGATAGATTAAAACCCCAGGAACAGCCCCGATAAATGGACCAAAATAAGGAATCATATTGGTGACACCTACAATAATACTTAAGAGAATGGCATAGTCTAATCGAAGTATAGACATGGCGATGAAACATATTATCCCGATAATTAGAGAGTCGATCGATTTGCCGACAATAAATTTACTAAAGATGGTATTACATTCCCGCAAAGTCTGAAGGAAAGAAGTAGCTCTTTTCTTAGTAAGAATACAATAGGTAATCCGCTTGAAATGATACTTCAGAGAATGCTTATCAGCCAACATGTAGCAGCTAATTACGATGGCTAGTAGGATATTAATTACCATTTTTACAATAGAAACAGAGATAGAAAGCAGATAGGAAATGACATCAGTTCCGTAGTTAAAAAGCTTTGGAATCATTTCATTTATCTTAGATTCTACTACTTCAATGTTCAAGTTTGGAAAGGTGTTGGAGAATCTGGAGAGAAAATCATTTATTCCCTTTTCCACTTCTGTCAGATTTATTTTCTTATAGGAAGAATCTAAATCCTTAGCCGAGTTAACAAGCTCTGGTGTAATATACAGAATGACGATGGTAAAACAAGCCAATACAATCAGATAAGTAATAGCGATTGCAATAATCTTACGAGCTTTTACACTACTTTTCTTCATCAGTTTCTTTTCAAATAAGTTATTAAACCCTTTAACTAATGGATTCAGGATATAAGCGATAAAGAAGGCTATGACAAAAGGAGTTAAAACACTAAATACATTTTGTAAAAAAGATACTAATCTACCCCAGTTGACAATAGCCATAATAATTAAGGTAGCAAAGGTAACAAAAATCAAACCGTAAATGCAAATAGTATAATAGTGGGGATTTGGTTGAAAAGTGTGAGATTTGTCTTTCGATTCTTTCTTAATAGAAATTTTCTTTGTCTCAGGGTTATTTGGACTGGAAGAGCTGTTCATTCTGTGATACTCCTTTCTACAGTAAAAAGTAGCGTAACAATATCTTTATTATATAGATAAGTTCCTGTAGAATCAATCAACTAGTATAATAATAATGTATAATTATGGTGTGTTTTATACAAATTACATTTATTTATGAAAAAATTCAAAAAATTCAAAGAAAGTACTTGCATTTTAATTTTCTATCATATATAATTAATCTCGCGTTAAGAAATTACAAAATAATTTCATAAGTCTTAAGCGCTTCTAGCTCAGTTGGTAGAGCACCTGACTCTTAATCAGGGTGTCCAGGGTTCGAGCCCCTGGAGGCGCATTGAAAAGTCTTAGTTTGGCGGAACTTGAGTCCGTTGGGTTAGGGCTTTTTTGTTGCATTTAAAACATAGATTAAATATAATTAAAACATAAAAATAGAGAGGTCATGATATATGTTTAAAAGACTAGAAAGAATAATTGTATTACTAGTGACTATGCTAATGGTTGTATTAGTTGGTTGCGGCACTGTAGGTAATAAGCAGAATACAAGTGGACAAAAGGAAACAATCATACCACATCAGAGCCAAGAATCAACAAAAGCGCCAGTCAAAACACCGGAGGTAACGAAAAAATCTACGCAGAGTCCGAAGGTAACGAAAGCGCCAGTAAAAAGCCAAGAGGCAACGAAAGAACCAAATTCTTCAGACAATAAAAAGGAGACTTCCTTTGAAATTCATTTTATAGATTGTGGGCAAGGAGATAGCATTCTCCTTCGTTCAGAAGGTCAAACAATGCTTATTGATGCTGCTAATAATTCCGATGGGAATGCTATTGTATCCTATCTAAAGAAACAGGGGGTAGAAAAGCTGGATTATCTGGTGGGGACCCACCCAGACGCAGATCATATTGGAGGATTGGATACTGTTATTAACTCACTTAAGATTGGAAAAGTCTATCTACCTAAGAAACAGAACAATACAAAGACATTTGAAGATGTATTGTTAGCTATTAGTAGCAAAGGACTTAAGATTTCTGCGCCTAAGCCGGGGACCGAGATTACACTGGGAGGAGCTAGGTTAACCATTCTTGGACCAATTAATTATTATGAGGATAACAACAACAATAATTCCATTGTAATCCGAGCAGTACACGGAGAGAATTCATTTGTATTGACCGGTGATGCCGAGCTACAGGAAGAGACTGATATCATGGAAGCAGGGGTAAACCTTGAGGCCACAGTACTCAAGGTTGGTCATCATGGAAGTAACTCTTCCACCTCTAGATTTTTTCTTGAAAAGGTGGATCCAAAATATGCTGTAATTAGCTGTGGTGCGGGTAACAAATACGGACACCCACATAAGGAAACTTTAGATTACTTAGATAACTATAAGGTAAAAGTCTTTCGTACTGACATGGAACAGACCATTATTATGAAGTCAGATGGTAAGAATCTGAAGATTAGTACTGGTAACCCTTCTGCAAAGGGAAGTAGTAAAGATAGTGGAAGTGTAAATAAAAAGGAGGATAGTACACAGATAAAGGGTGATGCCAACTCAAATCAAACTGGTACTGTAAGCGGAAGTTATATCGGCAATAAAAACTCTAAAAAGTTCCACTTGTCTAGTTGTAAATCCCTACCATTAGAAAAAAACCGTGTGTATTTTAAAATCAGAAAAGAAGCTATTAATGAGGATTATGACCCATGTAAGAATTGTAATCCTTAAGGGGGAAAGAGTATGTATATTGTGGATCGAATAGAAGGAGCTTTTGTAGTATGCGAAAGAGAGGATAAATCTTTTGTGGACCTTAAGAAGTCTTTGTTTCCAGACAATGTGAAAACAGGGGATGTGGTGTATGAGGAGAATGGTAGATATCTCATTAACCAGAAGGAGACAGAGAAAAGGAGTAAAAGAATCGGTAAGCTTATGGACAGCTTATGGGAGGATTAGATAATTTAATACAGAAGATGCTACTGGACTAATCTTAATTATCTCTTAATTATTTAGAAAATTATTTATAAATAGGGAATAATTTGGTAAAATAAAAAGAATCATTGCTATAAGAAATAAATGATAAATACAACTTAAGTGATATAAGAAATCAGATAGGAGAAGGTATATGGATAATCAGATGGCAGTCCAGAGCATATTACAAGAGGTAAAGACTGTAATAAAGGGTAAGGATGAGGTTGTTGAAAAGGTGTTAATAGCATTGTTAGCAAAGGGGCATATCTTGATTGAAGATATACCGGGTGTTGGAAAGACCACAATGGCGTTGGCATTTTCTAAGGCCATGTCTCTGGATTATAAGAGAATGCAGTTTACACCTGATGTATTACCTACAGATGTGGTTGGCTTTACTGTGCTGACCAAAGACCAAACATTTGAGTATAAACCCGGAGCTGTACTTTGTAATCTGTTTTTAGCAGATGAGATTAACCGAACGTCTTCTAAAACCCAATCAGCCCTATTAGAGGTTATGGAAGAAGGAAAAGTAACTGTAGATGGTATTACCAGAGATGTTCCATTACCTTTCAATGTGATTGCCACGCAGAATCCGGAGGGAAGTGCAGGAACACAGCTCTTGCCTGAATCCCAACTGGATCGTTTTATGATAAAAATATCTATGGGATATCCTGATATCCATGAAGAGATTAATATAATTAGAGGAAAACAAGCCGGCAATCCTTTAAATGATGTGAAACCTTCTGTGACCAAGGATCAGATTCTACATATGCAAGACCAGGTAAATAGTGTCTTTATGCATGACGTGCTCTTTACGTATGTTACAGCACTGGTGTCTGCCACTAGAAATCATCCGATGATTTCTTTAGGTGCAAGTCCAAGAGGAAGTATAGCTCTTACTGCAGCTGCCAAATCTCGTGCTTATGTAAAAGGAAGAGATTATGTTTTACCGGAAGATATTAGTGCATTATTTCCTGACATTATCAGTCATCGCCTTGTGTTAACTTCTAAGGCACGGGTAAGCCATGTGAGTGTAGATTATGTGATTAGTCAGATTCTGTTCCAGATAGAGTCGCCTAAGCTATAAAATCGATACTAGAATGTGAATAACATAGGCGTTTTGTGGATAAACCGAAAGGAAATCATAGCAAATGTGGATTAACAAGGTGATATATTTTGTACTAATTATATATGCAGCAGTTCTGGCTTTAATCTATTCCGAGGCACAAGCTTTATATATATTTATAATTCTAGCTTTGCTGCCCTTTGTATTTTTGACACAGGTATTTGTGACAAGGAGAAAAATTCAGATAACCCTTACTTCCAGTTCTACACTGGCGGTTGCAGGGGTGGACGACATACCATTGAGCCTTTATATAAGCAATAAATCGATCTTACCTGTTACCTGTATTAAGATGATAGTAGAGTATGGGAATACGTTTAGTAATCAAAAAGATAAGCAAGTATTCATGATCAGTCTGGGAGCAAAAAAAGAGAAAAAGATTGATTTTATGCTTCAATCCTCCCACACAGGACTAGTAAAGGTTAAAGTGGCGAAAGTAAAGGTATATGACTTTATAAGAGTGTTCTCTCGAAGATGCAAATGTGAGGCTGCGGTTGATATGCCTGTTATGCCGGAGATCTTTGGGATAGAGAACAATATTACTATCCGTGAACCAGATTTTGTGGAAAGTGACACATTCTCCAAGAACAAACCAGGAGATGATCCTAGTGAGGTATTTGATATTCGTGAATATAAGGAAGGGGATAAGATTCACAGAATTCATTGGAAACTTAGTAGTAAAAAGGATACAGTATTGGTGAAGGATTATAGCCTCCCTATTACAAATTCCTCCATAATCTTGGTGAATAATGCTTTTCCTTCTCACATTCCTAATAAGCTTGCTTATATGGATGCTGTATTGGAAACAACAGCAGCTGTCAGCTATCATCTATTAATCAGTGACTATCATCACAGTGTAGGGTGGTGCGATCAGAAGGAGGAATATTACGTATCCAACACAATAGAGAATTTTGATGATATGCATTATATGATGTGTAATCTTATTCAGGCTACCCCAGCGGAGGAGAAAAATAATATCTTAGACTTATATCAGGTATATGGAGGAGGTAAACAGATTTCCAAGCTTTTCTATATTACATATGAATTAACAGAGGAAACAATAGTGTTATTAACGGATTGCTTTGGAGTTGCACAAATAGAGGTACTTCTAATAGGCAATCAAGAGGCAGAGGAAGAGTTTTATGGAAGTCGACTTCATAAGCAGTATATTTCTATTACCAATAATAAAGCCAGTATAGAAACCTTACAATGGTAACATAAGGAGCAGATATGAGACGAAATCAAAGGGATTATGGGCTAACCATAGCGAAAAACATAGAAGTAACGGAAATTGTATCTTCTAAAAGGTTTATTACAGCATACATTCTTCAAGCATTGATGGTCATCTTTCTGTGCCTAAGTACTATTTATTGCTTTGTAAGTGGTTTAAACATTGAGGTGAATGTTCTGGGACTAAATCTAAGAGTGATTGCATTTTCGATTGGTCTCTTTGTGATGTTTCTTTTTAAACCATACATTAAGTTTACATTACCCACAGTATTTTTTATGTTCCTCCTCATAATATATCTCTGGTGGGGTTATATTCAAGCTAGTTTTACGAGTGTAGCTAACTCCTTTATTGAGTTATATAATCATTATTATGTTAACACTATTGAGGAGTTTTCCTATCAGGCATTAGGTGACCAGATATCTAATAATACAATCATCTATTTCTACAGCTTTATTTTAACCGCCTTTCTATGCTACATGGTGCTTTATGGGAAAAGTGTAGTTCTCTACCTGGTAATAACGATTCCCGTAGCGATGTTGCCACTACTCGTTGGTTACATGCCTTCCTTTCTTCCTTATGTATGCTATGTTGCAGGAACCATAGGCATATTTGGAGCCTTCATAAGTGAAAAGTTAGGGCAGATGCCTAAAAGAGTGAAAGGAGTTACTTATAAAGACCCACTCTTGCAAGTGGGTTGGTCTAAGGTCGCAGTACAATATATAAGTGTAGCGACGGTGTTAGTGGTGGCTATTTTGGCTTATAAAGCCTACTCACCTGAGAGATATGAAGAAGAGTTTAAGGCTGAGGAAATTATTTCCTCAGCAAAAGCAAGGTTTGACAATATTCTGTCTGGAGACCTATTTGAAGATACCATCTTTGGAGATTGGTTTAGTCAAAAGAGAATTTCGGGAGGGGGCATCAATAAGGGCATTCTCAACAATGTGGGGGAGTTAAACTTTGATCATGAAGTAGCCCTTAAGGTTCTTACAGAAAGAAAAGAGAATCCAGGTCCATGTTATTTGAAGGCATATGTAGGAGAACAGTATAGTACAAATCGATGGAAAGAATTATCTGAGGAGGATCAGGAAAAGCTTAACCAAGTAGAGTCAGGATTTACATTAAGTTATAATGGAGAGAGTATGACATCAACCATGGTTAAACTACTGAATGATTCACCATATGATTTAAATCATTATAGAATGAATACAATGAAAGTTGAGATTGAGGGAGCAAATAAGGACAGTCATTTTATGCCTTATAACACTATAAGCAATATCTCAAATGATAAAGGTTCCTTAAGGACAGATCAGACAGAGTATGAATATATGGATTTTGCACTAAGTAATGAAAGTGGATCTCCGTTAAGCCAGAACTATCGTAAGATTGATGCCTTAAATGTATTAAAGATGAACCTTATTAATTCAGCGATCTTTGAGAAGTATTATCAAGTAGAAATGAAGACCAACTGGGACCAGCAGATTGCGATTAAAGATAGAGAAACCTTAAGTGAAGAATTATCTCCCTATGGAGTAGGAATAACGAATAGCATACAGAACTATTTAACAGTTCCTCTATCTGAGGTGTATACCGGTGAATTGCCATATCTTTTTTTCGAACAATCGGCCTTTATTGGGAGCAACCTTCCTGTTTATCTAGATAAGTTTGATTTTGTGCTTAATGTGGGTAATGCCATCTCACAGTTTAATCAATATGCAATAGAAGAAAACGCTTATTTTAACTTTGTTAGAGAAGCCTATACTAAGTTGCCTGAGGAAGGCCTTGAAAGGGTAAAACAATTGGTGGCAGGTCACGTGGTTACAGTAACTCCAACAGTTTTAGATGGAAAGCCTTATACTGACCTTCAACAGCTAGGTGGACTTAAAAGTGTACTGGATACTTATAAGAAACATCTTAATCTGCTAGATACTGGTGATTCCATGCAAAATATTAGAGATGATGAGAATTCGATTCAGACGAAGTATTATGAAGCCATTGAATATGTAAGGAATTATCTAGCTCAGAATACCTCCTACTCACTAAAGCCTGGCCTAGCACCTAGAGGAGAAGATTATGTGGATTATTTTCTCTTTGAGAATAAAAAAGGTTTTTGTGTTCATTATGCAACAGCAGCAACGGTAATGCTTCGAGCAATGGGAGTACCTGCTAGATATGTGGAAGGTTATGTCATAACTTCTGATCAGTATGAAGGTCTGAAACCAGAAGATAAAAAAAGTAATTGGGAAAATGAGGGGCGCACAGACGCTGAACAAGAATCTGTTGATATGGTTAAAATCAATGTGATGGACGAGAATGCCCATGCGTGGGTGGAAGTTTATCTACCTGGACTAGGATGGCAACCAGTGGAGATGACAGCTCCTTATATCACTGATTCAAATATTAAGATACCTTCGGTAAATGTAGACCCTAATGCAAACCTAAAGCCAACACCTTCAGCTACAATTACGCCGTCTTCTACACCTACAGTATCACCATCTGTATCACCAACGGTAAGTCCATCGCCAACAATGAATCCTAGTGAATCAGACGATTCATCCATAATCAAGGAGGATGGTTTCTTTGGGGGTTTAAGATATTGGTATCACGGATTAAGTAGCTCGGTAAGAAATATAATAAAGAGTGTCTTGGTACTGTTACTGCTACTGATTCTATTTATTGGAGGAGTGTATATACGTTGTCTGATAATTAGAAGGATGCGAGCTAAGAAAAGACACCTACTTACGAATAGTCAATGGGTGATCTATGAGAATATTAGATTAAGTAAAGTTTTAGGGCAGAATAAGGTCTCATACCAAACAAAGGAACCTTATAAAGAATTTGTATCACAGCTATGTAATAAATTTGACTTTGTGGATGAGCAGCAGGCACAGTCTTACTATGGGATTCTATTGAAGGCAAGATTTGATCAGAATGAAATTAGTGAAACAGACGTTCAGGAATGTCAAGAATTCTATGATAACTATATAAAAGGTCTTTATAAGCAACTAGGGAAATTTAGAAAATGGTTCTATCAAAAACGATGGGTTTTATAAAGGGGGATACAAATGCCAAAAATATTGATTGTAGAGGACGAAGCAAAAATTGCCCGTTTCCTTCAGTTAGAACTAAAGCATGAGGGCTATGAGGTAGATCTTGCATTTGATGGTAAGGTTGGACTAGATAAGGCTTTACATGAAGAGGCTGATTTAATTATTCTTGATATTATGTTACCTAGCATAAATGGAATTGAGATTTGCAAAAATATTCGCAAAGAAAAGATTAGTACACCTATTATTATGCTTACTGCAAAGGATGATATCACGGATAAGGTAAAAGGGCTAGATACCGGAGCAGATGATTATATGACAAAGCCATTTGCCATTGAAGAATTACTGGCTAGAATGCGTGTGGCATTAAGCCGCAAGCGCGCAGAGACAAAGTTGGAGGAGTTGTCTAGTGGACAGCTAAAGTTAAAACTACTCAGTCATAGTGCTTATTATGGTGAAGAAGAACTTACTCTTACTAAAAAGGAGTTTGAGTTACTAGAATATCTTCTTTGTCATAAAAATATCGCTATTACCAGAGAAGAACTTCTAAATAAGGTCTGGGATTATGAGTATCTTGGAGATACTAATGTTGTAGATGTATATATTCGTTACTTAAGGCAAAAAATCGATGATAAATACCAAGTTCGTATGATTAATACTGTACGAGGGGTAGGGTATATAATAAAAGATGAAGGATAAATTTGTAGAATGGTTAAGACGGTTGCTTCTAAAAACTGTCCTGCCTTTTCGTAAAAAAATTAATAAACTGCTCAGTCAGCTGAACTTCTCCATTGCATCCCGTATTTCCTACTACTATGTTCGATTGTTTATTGCTTATGGAGTATTCTTTATTCTTATGATATATGGGGTGTATATATTGGTTCAGGCTAAGACCTATGTAGAATATGCAGATTCCATTACCAAAACATTGTCCAGTGGGAAAGTATCTTGCCAAGAGGACACAAATAATGATATAAATCCTTATTATTATAAAGGAGTCAGCCTTCGTGTTAGGGATAAGTTGACAGGCCAGATTTTGTATAATGATATTACGTTAGACGTGGAAGCGGATACGGGAGTATTAGATAAGTACTCGATTAATTTTATGGATAATAATCAATTTATCGTAAAGGACCATTATTCCTTTTATGATGGCCATACAGAGTATGAATTATATTTTCAATATAATATGACAGAGTCCTTTGATATGCTGCAAACCTTTATCTTATGGCTTATTATTCTGTATCTGATTTTGGTTATTTTTGTTGGTAAATTTGCGAAACGGGGAATAGACCGACTATTAACACCTATTAAAAGTATGTCTTTAACTGCTAATCGTCTTACAGTTAACAATCTTCATAGTGAACGACTCAATGTTGAGGGTACGAAAAACGAGCTGAAAGATCTGGCAGCTACCATAAACTGTATGCTAGACCGCATTGAATTGTCATATGAAAGCCAGAAACAGTTTGTTTCAGATGCCTCCCATGAACTTAGGACTCCTATTGCAGTGATTCAAGGGTATGCCAGTATGTTGGAGCGTTGGGGGAGTGAAGATAAAGAGGTGTTAGAGGAATCCATAGATGCTATTAGCAATGAAGCCAAATCCATGCAGGATTTGGTGGAAAAGCTTCTCTTTTTATCAAGACATGACAAAAAAACTCTAAATCTTAAAAAAGAAAAATTTAATTTTAAACCTTTGGTAGAGGAAATGGTGAAAGAGACGAAGATAGTTGTCCAAAATCGGATTATTCAGTGCAAGATTTTAGAGGATATTATAGTGTATGGAGACAAGCAATCTCTAAAGCAAGCAGTACGCATTTTTTTAGATAATGCAGTCAAATATACTGAAGATGGAGATACCATTACCGTCAGTCTGAAAAATGACAATGGTACCTGCGTTCTTTCTGTGTCTGACACAGGAATTGGCATGAAGAAAGAGGATATTAATAGGGTATTTGATCGTTTTTACCGGGCTGATGAAGCAAGAAATGGAAAGATAGAGGGTCATGGTCTGGGTTTATCTATAGCCAAACTTATTGTACTTAATCATGCTGGAAGTATAAAAATTCGTTCTCAATATAAGGTCGGTTCCACTTTTACCATTATACTTCCTAATTATTATCGATATGGCCTTATGAAGTGAAAGGAGCCTATTTATATAGAGGACATAAAATTTTAATTAAGTTTCTATTTATTCAAAGAAAATTCATATCTTTATGCTATAATAGTTCTGTATGAAGAAATAACGCTTTGTAACAACCGATAAAAGCAACGGAAAAGGAAGTGAAGGTGTTAGAATGGATTTACCAATGTTTTATAACGATGCAGATGAATGGAATCAAGCACTACTTTTATATAATTCAGCTCTAAAAGAAATTAACACAAAACTTGAAATATTAAGAGAAGAGTTTAAGCTGACACATAGTTATAATCCGATCGAACATATAACCTCCAGAATTAAATCTCCTCAAAGTATAGCCAAAAAATTGCAGCATAAAGGATTAAGTCTGACAACTGAAAATATCATAAAATATCTCAATGATGTAGCAGGGATAAGAATAATATGTTCTTTTACCTCAGACATATATCGTATCGCAGATTTAATTGCAAAACAAAGCGATGTAAAGGTGCTTAAGGTGAAAGATTACATTATGTGTCCAAAGGAAAATGGGTATATGAGTTATCATATGATTGTATCTGTTCCTATTTTCTTATCTAATAACGCCATTGATACGAAGGTGGAAATTCAGATTCGAACAATTGCTATGGATTTCTGGGCCAGCCTTGAGCACAAGATATATTATAAATTTGAGGGTAACGCACCAGAACGTATTCGTCGTCAATTAAAGGAATGTGCAGACATCGTCAGCTATTTGGACCGAAGAATGTTATCCATCAATGAGGAAGTACAAAGCTTTCACCAGGATAACGTTGAAGTTACCAATACTTATCAAAGTGTCTTAAAAGATTTATATGGAAAGATATATACGGAGGATGGGCAAGATCTTGTCAAGGAAGAGACGACTATCCTAAGAAAAGAAGAGGTAAAAGAGAGTAAAGAGCCAGTGATTATACAGCCAATAGAAGAAGAAGACCAGACTATGGTTAACCGCATAGAGCGATTGTATCATAGCCAAGAAGCTTTAGAAGAGAGCTATGTAGAGGCTGCGCATATCAATAAAGAAATTTATGTGGACGAGTTAAAAAAGATTAAGGGTTCTAAGGAAAAAGACGAAGTAATAAGCAGAGGTAAAAAAGATGGCATCTCAGGGTTCTTTTTTCGTAAAAAAGATAAGGAAAAAATGTCTGCCAACGGTAATGTTGTTAGTGAATAAAGAATAGACTGGTGGGACATTATGTTAGCGATTAATAATTAACAGGGTAATACAAAGGAGGACTGTATTATGGGTTTTGTAAATGGCCAGGACACCAATGCGACTCTTTCTAAAAGACTTAAAAAGATTACTTCAGAACCTCAGCCTGTAGTAAAGAAACAGGAACCAAAGTCTGTTGTAGCTAAGATAGAGAGAGTACTGTTTGCATATCGTGAGACACTAGCTTATTATCAGGACATGTTGGAACAATTTGAGGTGCGTTGTTACAATAATGCTACCACCTCTGCACCAGATTATGAGTTTGAGAAATTTTCAGAACAGTTCAAGGCTTGCATCGGGGAACTGGAAGAAAAGATGAAGATTTTTGAAGAAACAAAAGCGAAGCAGCTAGATGCTTATAAAGAGGTGGGAGCCAACCAATTACACGCCATCGATAACCTTTTGAATCAAGTGAAAGTTATCTCTGAACAGCAAGTGAGTGAACATGTGTTAGAGGATATATCAGATTCAATGAACCCAATGTCAGGGGAGGAAGAAGGTGTGGACGAACAAGAAGATGAATATCTGGTGCAGATAGAGGCCTATAATAAGAGCCTTACAGAAATAAGGAAGCGCCTAGATGAACTTATGAAATTTGTTGGCAAGATAGATGGCAGTATCATTGAGAACTTGAAGTCACATACCAATGAGAATCGGGATACGATTATACAACAGTTGAATGAGATAAAATCTATCACAGATAGTAGAAGTCATGGTATAAAGCCTCTTCTAATATTCAACTTGATATTTGGTATACTTAACATAGGAGGAATTACTTTTCTAATCTTAGAATACTTAGGACTAATTAATTTATAGTACATAGAAAGGGCCTCTAAGGGCCCTTTTTGCTAGCAACTTTTTATATAAAAAGCTTAGAATAGATCCAGGTGGGATAACATACCACTGAGTTCACCCAGAAACTATAGTTTAAGCTTTCCAAGAAGGCTTCCCAGACTTGTGCTAACATCACCTTCACTTAGATACTCTATAGGAGCAGTGTCTACATCCTCTACAACCGGTGCCTTGTCCTCAACTGACTTCATATCTAAGCTAATCTTTCCATCCACTACATCTAAAATCTTAACTTTAACTTCCTCACCAAGCTTTAACACTTCATTAGGAGATTTGATGTGTCTTCCGCAGATTCTGGAGATATGAACCAACCCAGTTAAGCCCTCGCCGATATTGATAAAAGCACCATAAGGAGCTATTTTCTCAACCGTACCAGTTGTTACAATGCCCTTCTGAAGATTAGCTAATTTATTCTTGTAATCTTCATCTGCTTTCTTTCTTGCCAATACCTTGGCAGATAATACAAGCTTCTTTTTCTCTGGCTCTACAGTAATGGCCTGAACCTCAAGCTTTTTGGATACCCATTCTTCTAGGTTCTCCACATAGGATAGTGATAACTGAGAAGCGGGAATGAATCCACGGATACCATCTACGTAAGCAATTACCCCTGCATTGACAACACTGTCAACAGTAACGGTAAGAACTCTCTCTTGCTCCATGGATTCTTTTAAAGATTTCCATGCTTCATCACTATAAGCCTGTTTCTTGGAAAGAAGTACGTAACCTTCTCCATTATCCACGTCTAAGACAGTACAGTTAAACTGTTGTCCCTTTTCCATATTGCCAAACATTGAAAAATGTGGATCATCACTTAACTCAGCTACAGGAATCTTTCCTTCAGCATAAGATCCTACATCTACCAATACGCCATCCTCCAATATATCAATTACGGTGCAATTGACAATGTCGCCTTCCTTTATTCTGTGGAAGGAACGGGAAAGTTCCTCCTCAAAATCTGCCATCGTAAGTTGCTCTTCATTAATGTTGTTTTCAATTTCTGACATTATATTACTTCCTTTCTTAGAATTCATTCAATTCAACATGCTTTACTCTAAACCAGTAGGAGTATAGATAATGGAAGCCTAGATTCTCATAAAGCTTCTTAGCAGTATAGTTGTCCTTTACTACTTGAAGATACGCTTTATGAAGCCCTCTTTTCTTAGCTTTCATTAAGAGAGTGGTGCAAATGCTCTTGGCAAGTCCATTTCCTCTCCATTTTTCATCCACATAGATCGCATAAATCCCTATATGATCTCGCTCCATAATACCAAGACCTGTGGCTATGGTCTTTCCTTCTTGATGAACAAAGGCAGAAATCACATCCCTTGGAATAGATTCATACATTTTGGGTACAATGGCAAGATGCAATGGATTGGTGGTCTTATTTAACTGAAATAAGTTATTGATCCAATCTTGAGAAATAGAATCCTTCGTCTCTACTAACATGGAAGTACATTCAGTTGGAATAAAATCCATAAGATTTAGTACGTACGTATCCGTTTCGTGTTCTATTTCATAATCCAAATTGGCCAGATACTGATTTAACTGGGAGTGAAAAATGGGATTAATCTTAAAAATAGAAGGGGTGTGAAGTCTTTTATAATTAGCCTCACAGTAGGCTACCTTCTGCTCTATAGGAAACTTAGAAGCTCCTATAATATTGACACAATTAGTTCTATGTGTATAAAAATCCGAATATCCCATGAGCCAGTCATCGTAAAGCTCCGTCTTATAGGAGGGCCAGGCATTAAAGGACAATTCTTCTAGAAACTTTATGTAGTTACTTTTAGTGGTGTCCATACCTTATACCTCCATATAGACAATGTGATTGAAACACGTAAATTAATTATAGTATAAAAAGCAAGTGGGTTTCAAGGGCTAGTAGGAAGAAATTGATTTTACTGTCTTTTGTCAACGGCAAGCTCTGTTACATATGATAATAAATACAACAGTAAAAAGGTAAGGACATGAATAATTACACACAAGGAGGGAATCCTACAGATAATAAGCGAGGTGATTATTTGGTAGAAATGTATGTAAAATTAATTCTAGAGGGAAAGCGCTTCTTTGCAGAGGTTCCAGAAATCATTATGGATGAGATTAGACAGATACTGATTGAGATTGGCAGAGAGGATTTAATAGAGCTGTAAAGAAAGAGAAGCCATTGTTGGATAGCAGAAGAATTGTTGCCTGTAATGGTTTCTTTTTCATGGATGCCTTGACATTTAAATCTTTCTGTCGTAAAGTTTGCACTAGAGAAATATTACGAGAGTGGACGATTCTCTGTCTGCTAAAGGAGGAATAGTATGGGATTTAGAAAGAGGATAATCCTATTAAGCATTATCATCATTCTGGCATTAGCAGTAGGCGCTACTGCAACGTTTTACATAGTCCGAAAAGATAAGACGAAGGAGAAGCAAGAAAAAGAGAAGCAACCAGAAGAGCTCCTTATAGAATATATGAATCATATAGAGAAAAAAGAATATGAAGAGATGTTTACAATGCTTTATGAGGGTAGGACAAATAAAGAAGAATTCATTAATCGTAATGCAAAGATATATGAAGGCATTGGTATTAAGAATCTGAAGCTAAGCAATATGATAGCTACACAGGAAGAAGATCAAATTTCTGTTGCTTATGACAGTTCCTTTGATACCGTGGCGGGTGAGATAAAGTTTAG
Organism: Bacillota bacterium; assembly: GCA_023413555.1. Lineage (GTDB taxonomy): Bacteria > Bacillota > Clostridia > Lachnospirales > Lachnospiraceae > KM106-2. Next base: position 32,810 of record JAEZPG010000054.1, read on the forward strand.
TAACAATGCTATTTTCCAACATACGGAAGAGGGTTATAAGCTTCTTTGGAAAGATAGCTTAATCTTTCCGGATTTGACGGAAACAGATAAAGTGAAGGTATCCACTTCTAAGGCTGAGCGAGGACAAATCCTAGATCGTAATGGTAAAGTTTTGGCAGGTAAAGGTGTTGCTTCTTCAGTAGGTGTTGTACCTGGAAAATTGGAAGACAAGGAGAATTCTTTAAAAAAGATAGCAAAGCTATTAGATATTAAGGTAGAAACCATTGAAAAACAGTTGCAGGCAAAATGGGTTAAGTCGGACTCCTTTGTGCCTATTACCACATTAAGAAAAATAAACGAACTGGACTTGTCAAAAATAGAGCCTGATCCAGAGATGTTAGAAGAATTTGAGAGACAACAGAAGCTTCTTAAAATACCAGGAGTAATGATGACAGATACAGAAATCCGCTCCTATCATCTTGGGAAAGCAGCATCTCACCTAATCGGATATGTACAGACAGTAACAGCTGAGGATCTAAAAAAGCATGAAGGTGAGGGCTATAGTGCCAATAGTGTTATTGGAAGAAGTGGCATGGAAAGCCTTTATGAGAAGGAACTAAAGGGGCAAGACGGTTGTACTATTACCATAATGGATGAAGACGGTAATAGTAAAAAAGAACTGGTGGCTATAGTGAAGCAGGATGGTCAGAATATAAAGCTTACTATAGATTCTGAACTACAACAGTCCCTCTATGATCAATTTCAAAAGGACAGAGGCTGTTCTGTAGCCATGAATCCTTATACAGGGGAGGTTCTAGCTTTAGTTAGTACTCCTTCCTATGATAATAATGGATTTATATTAGGATTGTCTAAAGAACAGTGGGACAGTCTTAACGACGATAAAAATAAACCTCTATATAATCGTTTTCGTCAGGTATGGTGTCCAGGTTCCACCCTTAAACCAATTATCGCAGAGATAGGCCTAAAGGCCGGAATCATTGACCCGAATGAAGATTATGGAAATGTAGGACGCTCCTGGCAGAAGGATGCATCTTGGGGAGCTTATAAGGTTACAACTACTCATGCCTATGATCCTGTGGTTTTAAAAAATGCTCTCATCTACTCAGATAATATTTATTTTGCCAAGGTAGCCTTAAAAATAGGAGCCGACAAATTAACCATGTCTTTGGATGCTCTTGGATTTAATCAAGAAATGCCTTTTGAGATTACTATGGCGCCTTCCCAATACTCGAATACTGAGAAAATTGAGACAGAGATTCAGCTAGCAGATAGTGGTTATGGACAAGGTCAGGTACTGGTAAATCCTCTCCATCTTGCCAGCCTTTATACGTCGCTGTTGAATGAAGGAAATATCATCAAGCCTTATTTAAAGTATAACAACGAACCAAAAGGTGAAGTATGGATATCTCAGGCATTTGACAAGAAGGATGTAGATCTGGTGTTAGAGGGTGCAAAGGCCGTAGTAAATGATCCTAATGGGACTGGTTATGCAGCCCATAGGAAGGATTTTATTTTAGCAGGAAAAACAGGAACGGCTGAGCTTAAAGCCACAAAAGAAGATAAGACGGGTACTGAAATTGGCTGGTTTTCTGTTTTTACTACAGAAAAAAACGTGAAAAAACCAGTTGTAATTGTCAGTATGGTAGAGAATGTGAAAGACATGGGTGGTAGTGAGTATGTCGTAAAGAAGGATAGAGCAGTACTAGAAAAATATCTAAAATAAAGATTTGATAGGCTATAATCTGATTATAACAATTTAAAAAGGAGGAAAACCAAAATTAGTGGTTTTCCTCCCTTTATGATAACTATTATTGAATTCCAGGAATCTTTGGTAATTCTTCAAAGCCCTTCTGCAATTCCTCATCTGTAGGAATATAATCTGACATACTGCCATCCCGATAAGCGGAGTATGCAGTCATATCAAAGTAGCCGGTTCCAGTTAGGCCAAATAGGATAGTTTTTGCTTCACCGGTTTCTTTACATTTAAGCGCTTCATCAATGGCACATAGTATAGCATGAGAGGATTCCGGAGCTGGCAGAATAGTCTCATATTTTGCAAACATGGTAGCTGCTTCAAATACCTTAGTTTGCTCTACAGCAACTGCTTCCATATATCCATCGTGGTACAGCTTTGATAATATAGGGCTCATACCATGATAGCGGAGACCTCCTGCATGGTTAGCAGATGGCATAAAGGTACATCCCAATGTATACATTCTAGCCATAGGTGTTACCTTGCCAGTGTCACAGAAATCATATGCATAACGACCTCTGGTAAGGGAAGGGCAGCTAGCTGGCTCAACTGCAACGAGTCTTGGATTTGCTTTTCCTAAGATCTTATCTTGAGCAAATGGGGCAATTAAGCCACCAAGATTGGAGCCACCGCCTGCACAGCCGATTACAACGTCTGGATATTCATCAATTAATTCCATGGCAGTCTTGCTTTCCAACCCAATTATTGATTGGTGCAGAAGAACTTGGTTAAGAACAGAGCCAAGTACATATTTACATCCAGGAGTAGTAACCGCCTTTTCTACTGCTTCAGAAATGGCGCAGCCAAGACTTCCTTTACTATTAGGATCTGCAGCAAGGATAGCGCGACCAGCATTGGTGGTATTACTAGGACTTGGTATAATATTGGCATCAAATGTTTCGATGATTGCTTTTCTGTAAGGTTTTTGTTCGTAGGAGCATTTAACCATATATACGGTAAGAGGAAGGTTGTAGTAGTCACAGGCTTCTGCCAAAGCAGTGCCCCACTGACCTGCTCCTGTTTCTGTTGTCAGACTGCTAAGTCCTTGTTTTTTAGCATAATAAGCCTGAGGAATAGCAGAGTTCAATTTATGGCTGCCGGAAGTATTATTTCCCTCATATTTGTAATAAATCTTAGCTGGAGTATCAAGAGCTTTCTCCAGGTTATAAGCCCGAATGAGAGGTGATGGACGGTACATTTTATAAAATTCCTGAATCTCCTCAGGAATATCTATGTATCGGGTGGTGTTATCCATTTCCTGTTTGGCAAGCTCTTCACAGAATACAGGATATAATTCCTCTACAGTTGCAGGTTTCAGTGTACTAGGATTTAACATAGGATCTGGGAGTTCCTTCATATCGGCTCTTAAATTGTACCATTGTTGCGGCAATTGCTCCTCAGATAAATAAATACGATGTGGAATCTTTTTCATAATCATTACTCCTTTCATAGTCAAAGCTTATTAGAGTACTCCGACCAACGTTCGGATAAACTCAGCACTAGCAATTGCTATGCAATAAAAAAGACCTTTGTCACAGCATTGCTACTGGGACAAAAGTCATATAAACTTCTGCGGTACCACCCAAATTGACGTTTATCACGCCCACTCACTCCATATACCTATATATATGCTCCCTTTGTAACGTGTGGAGATCACGTTAGGCATTACTAGGAAATATTCCTTTCTTCCTACCCTCATAAGCCCATTCAGTAAAAGTTCTGATGTTACGCTTACACCATTCGTAACTCGCTGGAAACAGATTAATCCTACCTACTCTTCTTATTCAACGGTTTGTTCTGATATTAATTTTACTAAAATAATTATATACATCTAGCATTTAAATGTCAACCATTTTATGGCAGAAAGAAATCTAGCTTATGTCTAAGTATAATGCCTCGATTCGTATTGAGATAACTACTAAATCATGTTAAAATAGATAAAAGGTATTTTTATGAAAGGAAGCGCATATGTGTTACATTAAGGTTTCAGATTTACAAAAGCTTAATGGCTTATATATTCATAATATTACTGAGGGAATGAGTCAATATCTCTATTACATTATGGAAGGAACGGAAGAGCAGCACTATTTATTTTTAAGTCGCTTGATGGAGATAGGAGCTTCTGATAAGGCATTTGTAGATTTCTATTATAAAAGAATTAATGCCTCCAATATAAAGATTATAACAAAATATTTAACGGAGGATGAGTGTGTCCTGTTGGACAGCCTGATAAAGAAGGGGTATGAGGCTTTTGGAGAGGAAGAATTTCTTCTAGTAGAATTGAGGGATGAAATATTAAAGCTTCTATTGCATATCAGTTACCAGGAGTGCTTGTTTTCTAGTTTTTATTTTACATGGCCAATATGTACCATATGGAGCAATTATGGAGGAAGATTCCTGTTATTTGCAAAGGAGCAGGAACAATGTGATCCATTAATAGTGATGGCAAAGGAAATTGGAATGTTAATAGAACGCTAATTTTCGAAACTACTAAAGTTATTCGTCTAAATCCAACATAATACATTCATATTATTGACAGGAACATAAAATGATGATACAATAACGATATGTTTTACGTGTGTATTGTTTTGGTAACGTTGGGGGACGTGAGAGAGCTATACATAAGAAGAGCTAGATGAGTGCTGCGTGGTGCTGATCTAGCTCTTTTCGATATTAGTAGTTATTATTTTCGTAGATTTTCGTAAAAACTCTTTCAGGAATGTGTGAAACAAAGGCTTGTAACAAAACTTTATGCTATAAGTTTTCTAAAACAATGGTAAAAGGACCGTCGTTTTCAATAGACACCAACATATCTGCACCAAACTGCCCACACTCTACCTTCTCCACCTGCTTACGACACAGAGATAGGAATACCTCATAAAGATGGTTGGCCAAATCTGGAGATCCAGCTTGAATAAAACTTGGACGATTACCTTTATGGCAATCTGCATATAGAGTAAATTGTGAGACAATTAATAGCTCGCCCTTTACATCTAGCAGAGAGAGGTTAGTCTTGTCATTCTCATCTTGAAATATTCTCAGCTTTACAAGCTTATCTACGTATTTTTGCAGTTCTGCTTCGGTATCAGAAGTACTAAATCCTACCAAAACCAGAAGTCCATGACCGATACTGCCAACACACTGACCATCTACTGCAACAGAGGAATTTTTTACTCTCTGAATGACTAATTTCATTGTGTTCTCCTCATTCTTTGGAAATATTAATGTATTTTGTGCTATTATACTTTTTTTTAGAATGAAAGTCCACAAAAGAGAGAAATTATAGACAGTCTGCTAAGGAATTCCATCATCTTAGCCGAAATATCTGGTATGAGAAAAGAATATATTTTGTAAAGCAGGTGTGAAATCAATGGACAAGATCAATGTGAATGCCATAGTTGGAAAGGATTATAATCCTTTGGAGGCGGAGCAAGGGAGCAGAACCGCACTTCAACACGGAGACATAGTTGATGGCATCATTACCAACGTATCGGATATGATTTCCATTGCCTTTAACGACAAAGAGGTAAAGATCCCTCAGTCGGCAATACAAAATGCCAAGGAAGGTCAAGTACGAAAGTTTGAGATAAAGGATATATCAAATAAAAGTATTGTATTAAGGGAAATTGGAACTAATTCAGAGAGTACATCGACTGGTGTCTTGCAAACCAATGTGTTAACAGGTGGCAAGGCTTTTTCAGGTTATATACGAGAGCGGTCTAGTCAGGATTTAATATCCCAGACAGAGACAGTGAATACTCAGCTAGAGCAAGTAAGAGCAACTCTTACCATAGAGGATTATGTAAATCTTAAGGACTTAGATAAGTCTCCTGAGGAAAGCAGCTCAGAGGAATTTGAAAAAAAATTGGAGCGTATTAAGGAACAGAGGCAGTTTTCAGAAAAGCATTTAGATAAACAGATCGAGAAATTAGATGTCAAACGGGAAAGTATCGAGCGCTATTCCATTTCTGCTATTACGGGTAATGCAAAGGATATTGAAAAACGACTAGATGAAGCAGGACTTCCTGTGACAAAGGCCAATATAGACCGGGTATCTACGGCTCTTGAGATGGCCTCTCAAGCATCATCCTTAACAGAAGAGGCTAAGGTGTACCTCATTGATAATGAACTTCAGGTGACACCGGAGAATATTTATAAGGCGACTTATAGTGGAAGACAGACATCCTATGGAAAAGATACCGTGGGTATTTCCGAGGAACAATGGCAGGAGCTAAAACCTAAGGTAGAAGATTTACTGATAAAGGAAGGGCTGCCAGCCGATGAGAAAAATCTTCAAATTGCTAAGTGGCTGTTATCTAAGGAGTTGCCAATTACAACGGAAAGTATAGAACAGTTGTCGGCCCTTAATTCTCTTCAGGGAAATTACAGGAAAGAGCATATTCTTGACCTTTGTATCCTAGGTATGACAGGGATGAATTATCCTGAGAAAACAGATTTGATTCAGGCAGAAAAGAACTTGGACAATATCAGTAAGACAATCTCAACCATGGAGCTGTTACAACAATTGTCAGATGAGGCTGCGGAGCAGGTAAAACCAGATGAGATAATTACTCTACAACAAATTAGTGAATATCAGAAGACAGAGCAACAGTCTGGCAAGGTAGGATCCAAGGAAATAAAGAATATAGTTGCAAGAAGACAGTTAGAAGAGATCCGTCAGAGATTGACCATGGAAAACTGCTATCATATGTATCAGCAAGGGATTGAAGTAGACACCGAAAGCTTAGAGAAGGTAATCAATCAGTTAAAAGAGATAGAGGAGTCATATTACAGACAATTTTATCAAAAAGGCGGAATAGAACCTAATGGACAGCAGGTGGATCTGTTGAAAGTGACTGATCAGGTGGTCAATGAGCTGAAAACGATGCCGGAGGCAATCTTAGCAGCTACTTTCTCTATGAGAAGAGTGATTACCTTAAATGGGTTGTATGAGGCTGGAAGGGCGGAAGAGTCCGCCACTATAACAGTGAAAGCCTCCTCGCAGATGGAATCTTATGGGACCTTAATGACTGCTCCAAGACGGGATATGGGAGATACCATGAAAAAGGCATTTGCAAGTGTCGACCATTTATTACAGGAACTTGGAATGGAGGCAACTGAAAGTAATCGTCAGGCTGTACGAATACTTGGGTATAATTCCATGGAGATTACGAAGGAACAGATTATAGAGATGAAGGGCTACCAACTTCAGGTTCAGAAGGTAGCTAGGGGTCTTACTCCACAAGTTGCAGTCTCATTAATTCAGGAAGGGGATAACCCTCTTGATATACCATTGTCAGAGTTAAATGAGAAGTTGGAAGTAATGGGGAAATCTTTAGATACAACCTCAGAAGAAAAGTTTAGTGAATATCTTTATAAATTAGACCAGAAAAAGAGCCTTACCAAGGAAGAAAGGGATGCCTATATAGGAGTTTACCGCTTACTTTATCAGGTTGAGAAGTCAGATGGTGCAGCTGTTGGAGCAGTGGTGAAGGCCAACCAAGAACTGACCTTAGGAAATCTTCTTACAGCTGTCAGAAGTAAGAAGAAAGAAGGAATGAATATTGTGGCAGAGGAAAGCTTCGGAGGAGTGGATGCAATAACCAAGGGTAGTTCTATTTCGGAGCAGATTAACAGAGTATTCATAGGGCGCCAAATGACACAGCAAGTGTATCAGCAGTTAGAGCCAGACCTTATAGATCGTACTTATGAGCCGGATACTATGGATGACTTTATGGATCTTCGGATTGAGCAACTTTATGAAGAAGCTATGTCGGATGTAGAAAAATCTATTTCTCCATATGAGGAGAATCGCTATCAAGAGCTGATTTCTAACTTTGGAAAGACAAAAGAAGCAGCTATGTTAGTCGCAAATGGACAAGTTGTCAGTGCAAATCAGTTAGAAGCAGCCGGAATTCTAATGGCGGAAGGTTCCACACTATATAGAGACATAAAAGAACAGGCGTTAAGACTGGATGAGGGGCTTGCCAATAACATACTTAACCTTTATGAAGGGTTTGAAGAAAATCTGGGAGAAGATCAGGTTAGAACATCCCTTCAGAATTTGACAGATGAACTAAATCTAATGTTTGAAAAAAGCTTGGAGAGAGAGGATGTAACAGAGGGACAGGTTAAGCAGTTACAGAGATACCACAATTGTATTCAATTGGCAGGAAGTCTAAGTCACCAACAGACCTTTGAACTGCCAGTAATAATGGGCCAAGAGGTGGTGAATCTCAAAGTCAAATTAGTAGAAGGACAGAAGGATGTTTCCACTATAAAGATTCAGATGAGTAGTCAGGATTACGGAACACTAGATGCTTTGGCTGTGGTGAAAGAGGCCGCCTTACAAGCTTATGTGGTCTGTGATGACCGCCAGGTGGTTGCAAAGATGAAAGAACAGGATAACGCTTTGAGAAAAGAGATAGAAAGCCTAGGAGTAAAGGTTGAGGAATTAACAATTACCATGAATCGCAAGAGTAAGGAATTCTATCGGACTGATATTACAGAAAAAGCAGTGGGAGAAAAACCTTCAAATCAATTACTTTATCAGATTGCTAAGATATTTATTAAATATGCAAAAAAAACATATAAATAACAGAAAGGTGGATTTCAATGAAAATAAATAATAATATATCAGCATTTTACACCAACAAATACTTAAATAAAGCGAACTCTGAAATGGAGAAGGCTTTAGAGCGAATTTCCTCCGGGTATCGCATTAATCGAGCAGCAGATGATGCAGCAGGAATGGCAATATCCACTAAGATGAAAACCCAGATTGCTGCATTGGAGCAAGCGAATCGTAACTCAGCAGATGCTGTCTCAGTTATTCAGATAGCAGAGGGAGCTTTGGGCGAGGTTCAGTCTATGTTGCAACGTACGAGAGAGCTGTCGGTACAGGGGGCTAATGATACCTTGTCTGTAGATGATTCTGCTGCTATTCAGGCAGAGGTGGACCAACTAAAGAAGGAGATAGACAGAGTCTCCACTATAACAGAGTATAATACAAAGCCTCTCCTAGATGGTTCTGCAGATCGAAAAGTTCTATCCTCCAATAAAAAGATAAATTTACACTATTTCTCTGATGAAGTGGAACCTCAAGAATACAAGGTGAAGGTTACACAGTCTGCAACCAAGGCAACCTATATTGCACCTAGTGTTGTTCAAGGAACTACCTGTCCTGGAGGTTCCCTTAGTATCAATGGTACTGCTGTTGTCATTGCACCAGGAACTTCAGTAGATGCAGTATTGGACAAGGTAAAAAATCTCTGTGACACTATGGATATTTCGCTATCTACAGAAGGAGGAAGTTTGCTTGGTGCAGGTTCCAAGCTGGTTTTGAGCAATAAAAGCTATGGAGCTTCTTATGAGGTTAATCTAAAAGATAGTGACCCTGCTATGTTAACGTATCTTGGCTTAGATTCTGAAGCTGTTGTTACTGGGATAGACGCAAAAATATCAAAAGAAAAGGGATTTAGTAATACTGCTACTGTTTTAACCGATGGTGAAACAGTAACCATCACAGATAAAGAAGGATTTAAAATGAAGTTTAACGTAGGGGACGCCGCAGTAGACACAGAAGTTACATTCACATTACTGGATGCAGGGCCAATGAACATTCAAGTCGGAACGGCTGAGCATCAGGCTATGAGTATTCGGATTCCGAAGACAGATACTTCGAGCTTGGGCATTGACAAGGTAAGTGTAAGGAACCAGTTTAGTGCTGAGAAATCAATTACTAAAGTTGACGATGCAATCTCCCAGATAAGTGCTATACGTGCTAAACTTGGAGCATATCAGAATCGTTTGGAGCAGACTATGACCAATCTGGAGGGGGCTAGTCTGAATACCACAGAAGCATTATCTAGGATAAGTGATACAGATATAGCAGAAGAAATGACAGAATATACTCAGAAAAGCGTTCTGGTACAAGCAGCATCCTCCATGTTAGCTCAAGCAAACGAGAAGCCACAGCAAGTCCTCGCACTTTTACAGGGATGAGTGCGGATGATGTAGAAAGGATAATGATATACAATGAATAAGGAAGATGTGATTGGCTATACAAATAGAGTAGTTCATGCCAACAAAAGTGAATTGATTGTTATTCTATATGATATTGTTCTCCAAGACGTGCAGGAAGCAAGAGATAATCTTACCATAACTGAAATCAGCGAATTCCAGAAATGCTGTGATCACAGTCTAAAAGCTATCAATGAGCTAATGGTGTCTCTAGATTTTCAATATGAGA
>JAEZPG010000063.1 GCA_023413555.1 Bacillota bacterium
CTTAACGCCAATGGAAAAACACGCCAGATATAATCTGGCAGCATAAAAACTGCCACCAGGTTCATCAACCTGATGGCAGAAAAGAATTTTTATTATTTAGATTGTCTACTTGACGGGAAGCAGTTCAGATTATTTCCTGCCTGTTTTTAATTTTAATTAGATGTGTGTAGTGAAAACTTATATTCTTAACCTACTAATAGATTATATAAGAAAAAATGTTTTGACATATTTAATATAATAAAGTATAACTATTAGCATAATAAAAATTACTAATTAATTACATAGAATTTAGAAAGAGGGAAGAAAGAGATGCAAGGAAAAAACGTGATTGAAAGCATTTTTGGAAATAATGTTTTTAATGATACAGTCATGCAGGAACGTCTACCTAGAAAAACCTATCAGGCACTAAAAGCCACCATAGAGAATGGGGATGAACTTGACCGTGAAGTGGCTAACGTGGTTGCGCATGCCATAAAGGAGTGGGCGTTGGAAAAAGGTGCTACCCACTATACTCACTGGTTTCAGCCTATGACAGGAATTACAGCAGGTAAACATGACTCCTTTATATCACCAGATGGTCATGGTGGCATTACTCTGGAATTCTCTGGTAAGGAATTGATTAAAGGCGAGCCAGATGCTTCTTCTTTCCCATCGGGGGGACTACGTGCTACATTTGAAGCCAGAGGTTATACCGCTTGGGACTGCACTTCACCGGCCTTTTTAAAAGAGGATGCAGAAGGCATGATTCTATGTATTCCAACTGCATTCTGTTCTTATACTGGAGAGGCCTTAGATAAGAAGACCCCATTGCTACGCTCCATGGAAGCTATTAGTAAGCAGGCTGTTAGGTTAGTAAAGCTATTTGGACATGAAGATGTGACTGGGGTTACTTGTTATGTGGGGGCTGAGCAGGAGTATTTTCTTGTAGATCAGAAGAATTATATGCAGCGGGAAGATTTGATGTATACAGGTAGAACCTTATTTGGCGCAATGCCTCCAAAAGGTCAGGAAATGGACGATCACTATTTTGGAGCTATTAAGGAAAGAGTTGCCTCCTTTATGAAAGAACTTAATGAGGAATGTTGGAAGCTTGGTATTCTGGCAAAGACTCAGCATAATGAGGTTGCGCCTGCTCAGCATGAGTTAGCACCGATCTTCGCCACAGCCAATATTGCAACAGACCACAATCAGATGATAATGGAGCTTATGTGTAAGATTGCTAAGCGCCATGGATTAGAATGTATCCTTCATGAAAAACCATTTGCTGGTGTCGCAGGCTCGGGAAAACATAATAACTGGTCAATATGTACCAATACAGGAATTAATCTATTAAATCCAGGAAAGACTCCTCATGAGAATATACAATTCTTATTAATCTTGGCGGCAGTCATTCAAGCAGTGGATGAAAATCCGGAGCTATTAAGACTTTCAGCCTCCAATCCAGGCAATGATCATCGTCTAGGTGCATTAGAAGCTCCTCCCGCCATTATATCAGTATTTCTAGGAGAACAGCTAGCAGATGTGGTAAGGCAATTAGTAGATACAGGAGAAGCTACCAGTAGTATGCAGGGTGGTAAACTTAAGACCGGAGTACATACCATCCCAGAGTTTACAAAGGATGCTACGGACAGAAATCGTACGTCACCATTTGCTTTTACCGGTAATAAATTTGAATTTCGTATGCTTGCTTCTAGCATGTCTATCGCTGATGCCAATACAGTGCTGAATACAATAGTAGCGGATGTTTTTGGAAGAATGGCAGATGAATTGGAAAAGGCCGAGGACTTTGATGAGGCTGTGCACGATTTAATTAAACGGACATATACTGAACATCAAAGAGTTATTTTTAATGGCAATGGTTATTCGGATGAATGGATAAAAGAGGCAGAGAGAAGAGGACTTCCTAATGTAAGAACTATGGTAGATGCTATTCCTGCGTTACTTTCGGAACATTCCATTGAGATGTTTACTCGATTAGGAGTATTAAATACCAGTGAGCTTCACTCCCATGTGGAGATTCACTATGAACAGTACTGTAAAGTAATGAATATTGAAGCAAAAACCATGATTGATATGGCTACAAAGAAGTACATCCCAGCGGTAATCGCTTATGTGAAAACTTTGGCAGACAGCATTAATGCTGTTCGGCAGGCTGTACCAGAAGCTGTTGTTACTGTACAGAGTGAACTTCTTTCAAAAGCCTCAAGGTTACTTGCCAATACCCACAAGGCTTTGTTGAACCTACAAAAAGCTGTAAAGCAGGCTGAAGAAATAGAGAATATTGTAGAAAAAGCTGAGTTTTTTAAAAACACAGTACTTCCTTTGATGGTTGAACTTCGTACACCGATTGATTCTCTTGAGGTTATCGTAGACAAAAAAGCATGGCCGGTACCAACCTATGGAGATTTGTTATTCAGAGTTTAATAAATAAAGAATAATGAACGATAAGGTAAATAAATCAAAGTAGTTTTATTTTTTTCAAAAAAAGCTTTTCTTTTGATTAAAAAAGTGGTATGGTACTATTTATAAAAAATAATAATCATTTTAGAACAATGGCGTTCTCATTTTTCATGAGGGCGCCTTTTTATATGATAAGAAATGCTTTGAATGATCTATCATATAAAACCCTACGTGAGGATACGCAGGGTGAGATATTGGAAAAAAGGAAGGATGGATATTATGCTAGAAAAGAATGTAATCGATACTTTATTTGCAAAAGATGTATTTAACGACTCTGTTATGAGGGAACGTTTACCAAAGAAAACATATGCAGCATTACGAGAGACTATTGAAAATGGTACAGAGCTTAATCCGGAAGTGGCCAATGTAGTAGCTCATGCTATGAAGGAATGGGCGTTAGAGAGAGGGGCAACCCATTATACCCATTGGTTTCAGCCTATGACCGGCATAACGGCTGAAAAGCATGATTCCTTTATAGCTCCTTGTGGTGAAGGTAAAGTAGTAATGGAATTCTCTGGAAAAGAATTGATTAAAGGAGAACCTGATGCATCTTCCTTTCCATCTGGTGGTCTTAGAGCCACCTTTGAGGCTAGAGGTTATACTGCATGGGACTGTACCTCTCCTGCCTTTTTAAAGGAAGATGCAGGGGGTGTCACCCTTTGCATACCAACCGCTTTTTGCTCTTATACTGGCGAAGCATTGGATAAGAAGACACCGTTACTTCGTTCTATGGAAGCAGTAAGTGAACAGGCAGTTCGTATTTGTAAATTATTTGGCCATGAAGATGTCACAAAGGTGGATTGCTCCGTGGGACCTGAGCAGGAATATTTTCTTGTAGATAGAGCTAAATACTTAAAGAGACCGGATTTGATTTTTACAGGCAGAACCTTATTTGGTGCAATGCCTCCAAAAGGCCAGGAGTTAGACGATCATTATTTCGGTTCAATTCGTGAAAGAATTGCATCCTTTATGAAAGAATTGAATGAAGAATGTTGGAAATTGGGAATCCTTGCTAAAACCCAGCATAATGAGGTTGCACCTGCACAGCATGAGATGGCACCTATTTTCTCCACAGCCAATATTGCAACTGATCATAACCAGTTGGTTATGGAATTAATGAAAAAGATTGCTCGTCGTCATGGTTTGGAGTGCCTGCTTCATGAGAAACCATTTGCTGGTGTCAATGGTTCGGGTAAGCATAACAACTGGTCAATCTGTACCAATACAGGTAAAAATCTGTTAGATCCAGGCTATACCCCTCACGAAAATATACAGTTCTTACTATTCCTATCTGCAATTATCCGTGCTGTAGATGAGAATGCAACACTATTAAGATTATCAGCATCCAACCCTGGCAACGACCACAGATTAGGAGCTAATGAAGCACCTCCTGCCATTATATCCATCTATTTGGGAGAGCAGTTAGAAGATGTAGTAAAGCAGTTAGTAGATACAGGAGAAGCAACTTCCTGCAAACAGGGTGGTAAATTATATACAGGTGTTCATACACTTCCTGAACTTGCGAAGGATGCAACTGATAGAAACCGTACATCACCATTTGCCTTTACCGGTAATAAATTCGAATTCCGTATGGTTGCCTCTAGCTTATCCATCGCTGGAGCTAATACCGTATTAAATACTATTGTTGCAGATGTCTTGTCCGATATGGCGGATCAGCTAGAGAAAGAAGAAGACTTTGAGAGTGCCGTACATGACCTGATTAAAAAGACTTTAAGCGAGCATCAGAGAATAATATTTAATGGAAATGGGTACTCAGATGCTTGGGTAGAAGAAGCAGAGAGAAGAGGGCTTCCTAATGTGAAGACTTTGGTGGATGCCATACCATCTTTAGTAACAGATAAATCCATTAAGATGTTTGAAAAACTTGGAGTTTTATCAGAGACAGAGCTTCGTTCCCGCGCAGAAATTAACTATGAATTGTATGCGAAAGCCATTAATATAGAAGCCAAGACAATGATAAAGATGGCTTCCAAAAAATATATTCCTGCTGTCATCAAATATGTTAAAACTTTAGCAGATAGTATTATCAGTGTCAAGGCTGCCTGCCCAGAGGCGGATATATCTGTACAGGCAGATTTATTAAAAGTATGCTCCGCTAAATTACGAGAGGCTCAGACAGCTTTAGATCAATTGTTTATAGTTGCAGAGAAGGCTGGAGCCCTAGAAGAAGGAGAAACTCAGGCGCATTACTTTAAAGATGTTGTGTTCCCTGCTATGCATAAACTTCGAGCTCCGATTGATGAACTGGAAGTGATAGTAGATAAAGAGGCTTGGCCAGTACCAACCTATGGTGATTTATTATTCGAGGTATAATAACTAATATTTGTATATACACCCTTTTGCTGGGCTGTCGTTGACAGCCCTTTTTTTAAATGAAAGTTGAACAATGTCGAAAAATGAGGTAAAATAAACCATATGAAGTACTTAGTAGAGGAGTAGGGGATCATGATAGAGAATAAAGATTGTATAGTAAGGGGACAAACTACGCGAAAGAAAGTACTGATCGTGGATAATAGTAAAATTAACCGACAGGTACTACGCAATATTCTTAGTAAGGATTATGAAATACTAGAAGCTGTTACATTAAAAGAAGCCATCAACACATTACACGAATCATATCAAAGCATCTCTGCTGTTTTACTAGATCTTGATACGCCTATTATAAATGGCTATGAGATACTGGAAACGCTACGCAGAGATGCTTTTTTATCACAAATACCGGTAATAGTAACCATAAGCAGTGATGCGTCAGGTGCAGAGATCAAGGCATTGTCCCTTGGAGCACAGGATTTTCTCATAAAACCATATCAGCCGTATATTATAAAGCATAGACTGGCTAACGCCATTTATCTTAGAGAGACAGCAGCTTTTATTAATGCATTTCAATACGATGTTCTTACAGGTGTCTTAACCAAGGAATGTTTTTATAAAATGACAGCGAATATATTAAAGAATAATCCAGATAAGAAATATGATATTATTTGCTGTGATATAGAGAAATTTAAATTAGTAAATGATCTGTATGGAACATGTACTGGAGATGAGCTTCTCAAGCATTGTGCAAGAGTATTGGATAAGTATAAAGGGGAAAATGATATCTGTGGTAGAATCGGGGCAGATGTATTTGCCATCTTACTATTACATAAGGATAACTATGACAGCCAGTACTTTGCAACAATAAATGAGGAGATAAATCGGTTTCATATTAATTTAAATATAGTTATTCGCTATGGAATTTATATGATAGATGATCCCAAAGTTCCAGTAAATATAATGTGTGACCGGGCATGTCTAGCTGTAGCATCTACCAAAGGTCTATATGATATCTATTATAAGTTTTACGACGTAAAGATCCGTCAAAAACTTTTGGATGAGCAATATATTACTGCAAATATGAAAAAGGCATTACAGGATGGTCAATTCGATATTTATTTACAACCTAAATATGAGTTGAAAACAGAAAAAATCATTGGTGCAGAGGCTTTGGTACGATGGAACAATCCGGAAAAGGGATTTATATCCCCTGAACAGTTCATTCCGCTCTTTGAGAAAAATGGATTTATTACAGATTTGGATATTTATGTATGGGAATCTTGCTGTAAACTAATCAGAAATTGGATGGATAGGGGAAGAAGGTTGATTCCTATTTCTACTAATGTGTCCCGTATAGATATTTATAATCCTCATATAGATGAAATATTAATGTCTTTGGTTGACAAATACCATATCAGCCCCCAATGTCTGTATCTTGAGATAACTGAATCTGCTTATACAGAGAACTCTAAACAGCTGATTGAGACAGTAAAAAAACTAAAGGAATTGGGATTTGTAATAGAGATGGATGACTTTGGAAGTGGATATTCATCCTTAAATATGTTATCTGATCTTCCAATTGATATTTTAAAATTGGATATAGGATTTTTGCAAAATAAAGAGAAAAAGGTCAGTAGAAGTATTCTGAGTTTTATAATAAACCTAGCCAAATGGCTGAATCTAGGGGTAATAGCAGAAGGAACGGAAACAGCAGAGCAGGTATACTTACTCCATTCTCTTAATTGTGAATGTGCTCAGGGCTACTACTTTGCAAAACCAATGCCAGTAGCAGAATTGGAGAGGATGCTTGATAATCAATTTGGAGATCAAAGGGATGAACAACAGAGCCATAAGAAGGTAGAAACAATGGAACTTAACACCTATCATCCCCAGACAGTATTAGTACTAGATAACAACTTAATAGACTATTTCTCCTTTAAAAGTGTATTTGCTGATAAGTACATTGTGACTAATACCGTGTCAGTAGAGGAAACAATACATTATATTCAGGAATACAAGACAGATATCAGTGCAGTTTTGTTTGTATTTAGCTATATTGCCAATATGAAGGAACTGCTTCAGGTAACAGAAGCGAGCAGATTATATAATATTCCAGTAATTTCCTTCCACACGTCTAAGGGTTATATGGAGGAAGCAATTAATGCTGGGGCAATGGATTGTATTGAAAAGCCATATGTACTTAAGGTAATGAGGAACCAGATAGAAAATGCAATCTGTAGGGCGCAAATCTTTGAGTTTCAGAAACAAAGGGACTACAACCTCAACATTATGGATATTAAAAAGAGGGCAGAGAGGGATGCCCTCACGGGATTATTAAATCGATGGGAATTTGAGTACAGGGTACAACAATTTATTCTAAATCATCCAGGAGAAACAGGGATTTTTATTATACTGGATGTAGATAATTTTAAAGTGATTAATGATACCTACGGTCATACCACTGGGGATGTGGTCTTGCAGCATGTGGGAAGTTACCTTCATTACCTATTTCCTGAAACAGAAATGATTGGAAGAATGGGCGGAGATGAATTTGCTGTATTTATTCCAGGTGTCATTAACAAGCAACAGCTAGTAATAAAAGCAAAGAAAATGTGTCATGCCCTTGATGTGGATACAGATATGGTGCAGGTTTCCTGCTCAGCAGGAATAAGCATGTTTCCTTACCATGGAAGTAACTTTAGAACTCTTTATGAGTGTTCAGATTTAGCACTGTTGTTAGCCAAGAGAACCGGTAAATGTCAATATAAGTTTTATCATACTGGGATGAAATATGAGAATGAGTGATTTGCAAAATGATTAATAAGCACCCAAAAGTCATAAACCGAGGTTATTCTTGGCCTAAGTAAACCGATAGAGTCTCATAAAGTTATAGATATTTACAATATTATACCTAAATATGATATAATAGTAAAATACTATAATCTGTAATGAGGCAGGGAGGATTTTATATGAATTATCGTAGATTAGGAAAAACGGAACTTATGGCCAGTGAAATTGGTCTTGGTGCTGAATGGTTGGAGCGTCATGACACCAAAGAGTGTAAGGATATCATTGCCGCCTGTGAACTTATGGAAATTAATATTCTTGACTGTTGGATGAGTGAGCCTAATGTACGTACAAATATTGGAGCTGCAATTAAGGGGAAACGTGAACGCTGGATTATTCAGGGCCATATAGGTTCTACATGGCATGATGGACAATATGTGCGAACCAGAGATTTGGACCAGGTAAAACCTGCCTTTCAGGATTTATTGGACCGTCTTGGTACGGATTACATTGACATTGGAATGATTCACTATGTGGATCAAGAGGTTGATCTGGAACAGATTGCAACAGGGCCATTTTATGCTTATGTGAAAGAGTTAAAAGAAAAAGGAATCATCCGCCATATTGGGATGAGCACTCATAATCCGAATGTGGCAAAGAAAGCTGTTAACATGGGTTTGGTGGAGATGATTATGTTCAGTGTGAATCCAGCTTTTGACCTGCTTCCCGCCACGGATAACCTGGATGATTATTTTGTGGAAGAATATGATATGGGTTTGGAAGGAATTGCTGCAGATCGTTCGGAACTCTACAAGCTTTGTGAACAGAAGGACGTGGGGATTACTGTCATGAAAGGTTTTGCAGGGGGGCGCTTGTTCAATGCCAAAACATCTCCGTTTGGAGTGGCGCTCACACCAGTTCAGTGCATCCATTATGCCCTGACACGTCCTGCGGTAGCTAGTATTATGGTAGGTGTTGACACACCAAAGCAGGTAGAGGAAGCAGCCAGCTACGAGATAGCAAGTGAGGAGAAGAAGGACTATGCAACTGTGCTTGCCACAGCTCCGCGTCACGCATATAGTGGACAGTGTACATATTGTGGTCATTGTAAGCCATGTCCAGCGGAAATTGATATCGCAATGGTCAATAAATTGTATGACCTAGCTATAATGCAGCCAGAGGTACCAGCTTCTGTGAAAGCCCATTATCAAGCTTTAGAAAAGACTGCAGAAGATTGTATCGGATGTCGTGGATGTGAAGAACGTTGCCCATTTGGCGTAAAGGTAGCAGAGAGAATGGAGAAAGCCAGGAAGCTTATGACAGAAATACTCAATTAATAGTTATAAATTGACATATTATACATGTTGTGATACTATTTCACCATATTATTTTGAGGAGATGGTATATATTATAAAATACATAATAGCATCTAAGGACGAAATAGAATTGGTAATTAAGATGCGGTTAGAGATGGCACGAGCAGTTCATAACTTACCTTCTGATTATATTTTTGATGATGAATTCCTTCGTAGAACTAGGGAATACTTTGAAGAGAAAGAACAGGCGACAGTATTGGCATTAGATAAGGAAGTAATAGGAGCGGCAACAATATGCTATTCTACTATTTTACCATATGTTAAAAATCCTACGGGAAAACGCGGACATATAATGAGCGTGTATACTATTGATGAGTATCGCAGGCAGGGGATTGCCTCTCAGATGCTAAAGATTCTAATTGACGAAGCTAAAAAGAAGGGAGTATTTCAGATAACGCTGGATGCATCAAATCTTGGTAGACCAGTATATCAAAAACTCAGTTTTGTTGATTCTCCTACCTATATGATTTTAGATATGTATCAACCGGAGCAGTGACTGAGGTAAATCATTTCCCTCCATTTACAAGAGATATCCTTATCTCATTATGATTACAGGGAATACTTAGAAGCAAGAAGGATACAAAGCAGCATATGAGTTCTATGCTGGAATTGTATCCTTCTTTTATCTTTATCTATTCTGTTCGAAGGGCAGTAACAGGATCCTTCTTTGCAGCTTTCTTACTTGGAATAAAACCGCCGATTAAAGTTAATATCATACTGAGAACAATCAGGATGATTGCTCCACCAACTGGAAGTACAGCACTTACTTCTGTGGAATCGGCTATGCTATGAATAATGGCATTGGTCGGTATAAGAAGTAATAGGGTCACTCCGATACCGATTAAGCCAGAACAAAAACCAATGATAAAGGTTTCAGCATTAAATACCTGAGAGATATTCCGCTTGGAAGCACCTATAGCACGTAGAATTCCGATTTCCTTTGTACGCTCTAATACAGAGATGTAGGTAATAATGCCAATCATAATAGAGGATACCACTAAGGAGACTGCAACAAAGGCAATCAGCACATAGGAGATTACGTTTATAATGGTGGTGATGGAAGACATTAAGAGGGCTACCAAATCTGTATAGGTAATCTGATTGATTTCTGAGGTAGATTCATTGTAGGTTTTTATACATTCCGCAATACCGTCCTTAGCTTCAAAACTATTAGCATATAGATTAATGGAGGATGGGGTGTCAAGACTGACAACACCGAAGCTCTTCATGTTATCCTCATAGCTCCCACCAGCAATACTTTTTTGATAGATCTGAAGAAGTATTTCTTCGGAAGGCTGCTTCAGAAAGTCATCAAGCATGGATGCCAATTCTGCCTCTCCTAAGGTCGTAAACTTAGATAGGGCAGCAGAATCACTTCCATACATGGATTGCATCATATCTTTGGAAAACTTAGCTTTTTCAGCCACACTTAGGTTAGAAAGAAAGTTTTTGGCATCTTCGACCTTGGTGGCATCATCTTTTGATATAAAAGGAATACCGTTTAATACGTTAATGGTTTGGCTAGCTATTTGTGCTTTTACAATGGCGCTGTTATTGGTATAATCAATTAAATAATTGGTCAATGCTTGGGTGTATCCGATTGGTATATTTGAAGGAGCGCTATTGTTATCAGTGGAACGTACCACACCGCTGATTTTAAGTTTAATGGCATCCTTTAATAAAACGGAGGTCTTGACGGGGTCTCCGGTTATGGAACTGTAGGTTCCGTTTTCGTTTTTTACGTAGGTGTCGCAGGCTGGGATTAAGTAAAATTCTTGTTTACAGATATCTTCATAAGACCATTTCTTAGAATCTACTTTAATACTTTCACCGGAATCAAGCTTTTCTACCAATTCTTTATATTCTGAAGTAGGGAGGATGCCTAATTTATATAGTGTCTGTTGGTTGATTTCATTGTCTTCATCTAACATCAGAACTACTTCAGTATATTCCTTAGGCCAGGAACCATAGAGAAGATCGTATTTGTCTTTTACAGCATTGCTTACCAGATTGCCATTCGTTCCCGGAATTAATTCTTTAAAATTATTGGAAGTGGTATTTCCCATAGTTCCCATTGCACTCATAGCACCCATGCCATCCATTTCTCCAGATATCATGTCAGAAGCACCATTTTTGGTTTTCGGCAAGGTACTTCCATCGGTATTTACTAGTTCATTATTAGAATCATGAGTATAGACACTGAATTTGGTATTGTAGGAATAGACAATTCCATTCTCACCAATGTATTGATGAATAGGACTTTTTTCATCATCTAAATATTTTTTAAATGCCGTTAAGTTATTTTTCCTAAAACTGGAATTCATGGTGGAAAGCATTTCAAAGGCGATACCATTGGAATATACAGCATCTAGATCATGGTTTAATTCTTTGCTGGCTACAGCGTTGCTTTTTCCCATCATGCTACCAAGGTCCATGGCCTGGGCATTAATTGTAATAGGGTACGAGGTCATAGTATCTTTTTGTGTATCGTCAATATAAGAATTGACACCATTGGATAAGGATAAAATCAGGGCAATTCCAATGATACCTATGGAACCTGCAAAAGCTGTAAGAATAGTCCTGCCCTTTTTTGTACGTAGATTATTGAAGGAGAGGGCAAGAGAGGTTCGAAAGGACATAGATGACTTACCCATATTTTTATAAGTAGCTGGAGCAAGCTTGGTTTCATCTACTTCATAAGGATTGGTGTCGGCAATAATTTTGCCATCACGGAGATTAACAATACGGGTAGCGTATTGTTGAGCTAATTCAGGATTATGTGTAACCATTACCACAAGACGATCCTTAGCAACTTCCTTTAGAAGATTCATAACCTGAAGACTGGTATCCGTATCCAACGCTCCTGTAGGCTCGTCAGCAAGGAGAATATCCGGGTCATTAACAAGAGCTCTTGCAATTGCAACACGCTGAATCTGTCCACCGGACATCTGATTAGGACGTTTGTGAAGCTGATCTCCTAGCCCTACCTGTTCCAATGCCTGTTTGGCTCGTCTCTTTCTTTCAGAACGTTTGATACCAGAGATTGTCAAGGCGAGCTCTACATTAGCTAAGATAGATTGATGAGGAATAAGGTTATAGCTTTGAAATACAAAACCAATGGTATGGTTTCTATAAGAATCCCAGTCTTTGGATTTGTATTTTCTTGTGGAGATTCCATTGATAACCATATTACCACTATCATAACGGTCTAACCCTCCAATGACATTAAGAAGGGTAGTTTTACCGGACCCACTGGGACCTAAGATAGCAACGAACTCATTATCACGAAGATTTAAATCAACTTCATCTAATGCAGTCTGCACTAAATCTCCGGTCTTATATATTTTACTAATTTTTTGTATTTGAAGCATTTGTAGACTCCTTTACATTTTGTTATGGAAAATAATAGTTATATTCTTATTTTAGGTCTCATAATAGCTTGCTAAACAAGAAATGTAAACAGAAAAGTCATTATTTTAATAAAATCTTCATTTTTGGGTAGATTAATTTTATTACTAAGGAAAATGGATTTTTAGTACATAAAAAATAAGGAATTGAAATAATTACAACTCCTTCTGATATTATATTACCATAAAATGGATGAAAAATCAAGTCTTGTATAGAGGAGTAGAACAATTATAATAAAATAATTGGAGGTGGCAACGTTGGATGATATTATGGAATTAATGCTGATAAAACAGCAAAAACAGGAGCTTACCAAGGTACTTGACTGCAATAATTATACAAAGAAGTTTGGAATAGAACTAACAGAAGAGGACGTAAAAGAATTATTATTAAGCCGAAAAAGTAGCTTAAGACGAGAGGAAAGGGTAGAATTTAAAGAAAGTATAATGCCTAAACTTATCTATGCTTTTTGTGATTCGCCCTATGTCTATCAGGACAATTATTTGGAAACTCTGCAACGATTACAGGAGATTTTTTATTTGTACAAAAATGAAAGCTTGGATGAATGGACAGATGATGAACTTCTTCAGTATATGAAGGAAGAATTTGATGGGGAGTGTCAGGGTTCCTTAGATTACCTAGAAGAAACTAGCCTTGAGAAGATGGCCAGGGATGTTCGAAGAAGTAGTCATGGTTTTATAAGACGATATTTGGAGGATGAGGAAGATCTGGAAGGAGAAAGCTATGATGAGTGAACAGGAGCAAGAAGAACTTCTGGTTCTTGTAGCAGAACTTACGGACCATTATACAAGCAGAGAAAGTACATCCATACCCTATGAGAAGGCAAGGATGCTAATGGAAGCCGTACTTTATTGTATCGAAGAAACAAAGAAGTTGAACTCTACATCCGGTGATGTTGTAATGATAGAAAAGAAGGATTTACGAATGAAGTATTCCCTTGGGTATGAGTTGGTAATAAAAAAGGTAAAGGAAGCTAGTAGATTTTATAATCAGTTCATATCGCATTTTTCATCCTATGGCAACATATGCTATTATGACACTATTGTAAAAGGTTTACCGGCTTTCTTTCTTTATTATGATGCTAGATTCTGCCCTCAGGATCATCTATTAACCTTAGATTACCCTGTTTTACAATCCCTGGAGGAATACTGTGGAATTGATAGGATTGAGAAGTATCTATTATGTGTAGCTTTCGAGCAACGGTTTTTACATCCAATAAGTGAGATCGTTATTAATGAATTATTGGAGCAGTATGAATATGAGTTTAGAGAAGCTATCGTCAATGTTTGTAGCCCTATCCTTCGATATAAAGTTAGCTTACAACTATTAGGGAAAAGACAGGATAAGTTAATACTTGGAGAGGATGGCTTACAGCAGTTGAAAGAGTTGATACTATATAAAACGCCGGGACAGGTATTAACCCTTTGTAAAGAAGCCTTACATTGCCTGATAGAGAATGAGTACCAAGGTCAAGAGGAGTTATATAGCTACTTAAATCTAGATATGCAGAATTTTGTGGTAGAACTTAAGAATGCCGCTCAATATAATTGTCTAAATGTTTTATTTCCAGTGTAATGATGTAATCCAATTATGTTGTAACTTTATCACATTGTTCTAATAATGGTACAAGCAGGGTAATTGACACACATACTAGATTATGGTAATCTAAATCTATGGTGAGTGGAAGGGTGCGCCCGACTGTAAGCCATTCTAATTTTAAAGGTGAAATCGCGCTGAAACGACAAGGATTCGTTCTGAGTCAGAAGACGAGAGAATAGTGTAAGTCTAGTCTATTTCTGGATTATTCTGTCCCTTTGCCGTTTTGGCAAAGGGATTTTTTGATTACAGCCAGCGTCCATCAACAAAGGACAGAATGTCATGAAGTGTAAATCGTAATCATAAATTCCATCGTAATGTCATCAGCTGGAATCAATAGGTTCCAACACAAAAGGAAAAAGGAGGTCAATATGGAAACACGATTAGCAATCGTAGGAATTATGGTGTACAGTCCGAAGTCTGTAGAACGGATTAATGAACTGCTGCATCAGTACAGTCAGTACATCGTAGGTAGAATGGGTCTTCCATACCAAGAGAAAAAGGTCTCTGTCATTAGTGTCATTATGGATGCGCCGAATGATGTGATTGGTGCACTGTCTGGAAAGCTTGGAATGATACCGGAAGTTAATGTGAAAGCTATTTATTCCAAGGGGTAAATACATAATAGAACCTACATAGGAAAGGATGAAGAAGTATTGGTAAAGCAACGTGATCAGGAGCTGGTGAATAAGCTTGAACAAGAAGGATGCTTAACAGCACCAGAATTCGAGGAATTACTTACCATATGGACAAAAGAAACAAGGATATACGCAGGAAAAAAAGCTAGAGCCATAACTGACCGTATATTCGGTAATAAGATATATGTTAGAGGATTGGTGGAATTTTCTAGCTACTGTAAAAATGATTGCTACTACTGTGGATTAAGAAGAGGTAATACTCGGGCAGAACGATATCGACTTACCAAGGAAGAGATTCTTTCTTGCTGTGAACAGGGGTATCAGCTTGGATTTCGAACCTTTGTCCTTCAAGGTGGCGAAGACATGGCGTTTACCGTAGATCGGTTTGTAGAAATAATTAGAGCAATGAAAGAAAAATACCCGGAATGCGCCATCACTCTATCCATTGGAGAAAAGGAATTGGAAGATTACGCCGCTATGAAGGAAGCTGGTGCAGATCGATTTTTACTTCGCCATGAAACGGCAGACTCAACACATTACAATATCTTACACCCAGAGGAATTGTCTTTGAAACATCGAATGCAGTGCCTTAAAGGACTTCATCAATTGGGATTCCAGACTGGATGTGGATTCATGGTGGGCTCTCCAGGTCAAACTGTTAAAACCTTAGTAAAGGATCTTATGTTTATTCAGGAGTTCGCTCCAGAAATGGTCGGGCTTGGGCCTTTTATTCCGCATAAAGATACTCCTTTTAAGGATCAACCCCATGGAGACTTGGAATTAACTCTTTTGTTACTAAGCTTAGTTCGTCTGATAAAAAATGATGTGCTTCTTCCCGCTACAACAGCCCTTGGTACCATATGTTCAGAAGGCCGTGAACTTGGAATAGAAGCTGGAGCCAATGTTCTGATGCCTAATCTTTCTCCAATGCAAGTCCGCAAGAAATATCTTTTATATAATGATAAAATAAGCACCGGAGAAGAGGCTGCAGAAAGTATTCGTAATCTTTCCGCCAGAATACGGAAGATAGGTTATGAACTAGTGTCAGAACGTGGGGATTACAGAAAATATGAAAAACCTTGTACCAGCGAGATAAAATAAATGATTTAGAAAAGAGGATAACTATGAAATATGATAAAATGTCTGCTAAAGCAGAGGAATTCATAAACGATGAAGAGATATTAGATACTCTGGAATATGCCAAAGCAAATAAATCTAATAGGGAGTTGATTTTCTCCCTAATTGAAAGAGCCAAAGACTGTAAGGGGTTAACTCACAGGGAGGCTGCAGTATTACTGGAATGCGATATTCCTGAGGCTAATGATGCAATTAAGAAACTAGCCGTATCAATCAAAGAGAAATTGTATGGTCACAGAATAGTCATGTTTGCACCATTATATTTATCCAATTATTGTGTGAATGGATGTACCTACTGTCCGTACCATCACTGTAATACGCACATTCATCGTAAAAAACTTACACAGGAAGAGATTAAAGCAGAGGTAATTGCTTTGCAAGATATGGGACACAAGAGACTTGCTATAGAATCTGGTGAGGACCCTGTTAACAATCCAATCGAATACATATTAGAGAGTATTAAGACAATCTATAGCATTAAGCATAAAAATGGGGCAATCCGCCGTGTTAATGTAAATATTGCAGCAACCACTGTAGAAAACTATCGTAAATTAAAGGATGCAGGAATTGGAACCTATATTTTATTCCAGGAGACCTATCACAAGAAGGCCTATGAGCAGTTACACCCAACCGGACCTAAGCACAATTATGCATATCATACAGAAGCAATGGATCGTGCGATGGAAGCCGGTATAGATGATGTAGGAATTGGTGTGTTGTTTGGCCTGGAGATGTATCGCTATGACTTTGTAGGATTATTGATGCATGCGGAACATCTAGAAGCTTATAAAGGAGTTGGACCTCATACAATTAGTGTACCAAGGATTTGCGCTGCAGATGATATTGATACTGCAAACTTTTCTAATGCCATTAGTGACGAAATCTTTGAGAAAATAGTAGCTGTAATTCGTGTTGCAGTTCCTTATACGGGAATGATTATATCTACCCGTGAATCTAAGGCTTCCAGAGAGAAGGTATTAAAACTTGGAGTTTCTCAGATTAGTGGAGGTTCAAGAACCAGTGTTGGGGGATATGTTGAGGAGGAGACGGAAGATGAGAATTCCGCTCAATTTGATGTAAGTGATCGGAGAACCTTAGACCAGGTGGTGAATTGGTTATTGGAGTTAGGTTATGTTCCAAGCTTTTGTACTGCTTGTTACAGAGAGGGCCGTACTGGTGACCGTTTCATGACTTTGTGTAAGTCTGGTCAGATCTGTAATTGCTGTCATCCTAATGCTTTAATGACCTTAAAAGAATATCTGGTGGATTATGCTTCAGAGGATACCAGAAGGAAGGGTGAAGCATTGATTGAAAAACAGCTTGCCTATATAACGAATCCGGTAGTAAAAAGAAAGGCTGAAGAATATATCAAAGAAATAGAACAGGGAAAGAGAGATTTTAGATTCTAAGTTTGAAAGAAAGGTGGGCGTAATGACGACACTTAATGAAACTCCAAGAGGAAATCGCATTCATATTGGCTTCTATGGAAGAAGAAACAGTGGAAAATCTTCACTAATTAATGCATTTACCGGGCAGCAGGTGTCCATCGTATCTGAAGTGGCTGGGACGACAACAGATCCAGTCTTTAAGCCAATGGAGGTCTATGGCTTAGGACCTTGCGTATTTATTGATACAGCTGGGTTTGATGATATAGGTGAATTGGGAGAAATCCGCATTGAGAAGACGAGAAAAGCAGCAGAAAAGACGGATATTGCAGTATTAGTGTTCTCTGATGAAGAGATGGATAAGGAAATGGAATGGTATTCCTATTTCAAGAAGAAAAACACACCTGTCTTATCTGTAATCAATAAAGCAGACACAAGAACTGATGTGAATCACTTACAGGTTTTGGTAGAGAAAAAGATAGGTACTAAACCTTTGCTTGTAAGTGCCAAGAATCGGATGGGCATAGATGCCATGAAAGAGGGGCTTGTGAGACTTCTTCCAGAGGATTATGGTATGGAAACCATTACGGGAGATTTGGTGGAAGATGGAGATCTTGTATTGCTTGTAATGCCTCAGGATATCCAGGCACCGAAGGGTAGGTTGATTCTTCCACAGGTACAAACCATCCGGGACTTATTGGATAAAAAATGTTTGGTAATGTCTGTCACCACAGATAAGTTAGAGTCAGCTCTTGCAGTTATGGCCAAACCACCTAAGCTTATCATTACAGACTCACAGGTATTTAAGTCAGTATACGAGAAGAAACCAAAAGATAGTCTGTTAACCTCATTTTCCACGTTGTTTGCTGCCTACAAGGGTGATATCCGTTATTATGTAAAAAGTGCAAAAACTATCGATAAACTGACAGAAGAATCTAAAGTACTAATTGCAGAGTGTTGTACCCATGCTCCCTTGTCAGAAGATATAGGTCGTGAAAAACTCCCACGTATGTTACGACAGAGAATTGGTTCCGAGCTTACAGTGGATATTGTCAGTGGAACTGATTTTCCCGCAGAACTTAGTGGATATGATTTGGTGATACAATGTGGGGCCTGTATGTTTAATCGAAAATATGTTATGACCCGAATTGATAGGGCGAAGGACCAAGAAGTTCCAATGTCAAACTATGGTATTGTTATTGCATATCTAACGGGAATCATAGATGAAATATGTTACTGATTCTGGACTTTGTAAAACAAGAACTTTCTCGAATGGAAAGAAAAGCATAATTCACTGAAAAATAAAACAGTCATAAACATTAATGAAGTGAACTAATTTACCAGGTAAAACATAAGTCCGGTGAAAGGGTTCACTTCGTTATTGTTAGGGAGTAAGCTCTTATTTATTTACCTTACCAAGGTCAACGCCTGCTTGGGATAAAGCCTCTGTTATAGCTGTTAATGTAGCATTACTGGTTATTGTTGCGCCTGTAACAGTATCAACAGCAGTGCTTTGTTTCTTTTTAACTTGTTCGCAGATAGAAGGAGCTGCTTTTCCACCTAAGTCTGGAGTCTCACCACTGGCATCTACTTTGATATCAGAAATGGCACCATCCTTAGCAACAGTTACTGTAACTTTAACATCACTTGAATAACCCTTAGCAGTAGCTGTATAGGTTCCAGCTTTAGGACCAGTATTGGCATTGTTGGTATTTGTACCATTGTTAGCATTGTTGGTACCTGTACCAGTATTAGCATTGTTGGTACCTGTACCAGTATTGGCATTGTTGGTGCTTGTACCAGTATTGGCATTGTTGGTGCTTGTACCATTGTTGGTGTTGTTTGTACTTGTACCGTTGTTAGCATTGTTTGTACTTGTACCATTGTTCTTGTTTTTACCTTTGTTAGTGGAGTTACATCCAACCAATAAGGATAAGGACATAACAAATACTAACAGGACAGAAAAGATTCTTTTCATAGGATACTTCATAGTTCGGCCCTCCGATAGTATTAAATTTTATAGTAAATGATATATAAAAGATGCAGTTATAGTATTTCTTGAAAAAAATCAAAGTATTCATAAGAAATGTCAATTCATAAGAAATGTTATTAAGTAATAATATAAGAAATATGTCTATGAAGTTTGGAATTAGAGGTTGACCTAATAAAAATTATCATTTATAATATTTCAGGGATAAGGGAGTAGTTAGCACAAAAGCATCTGTGTAGCTTAGTCAACATACTGATAACGATGGTTATCTGGCTTTGTTTTAAATAATGAGACTTGTCTGTAGCAATAACACTACAGATTGGTCTTTTTTTATTTGATTGGAACGGTTCCAAAAATTCCCGTAAGATAAAAAGACTTCCTAAAGAATAGGAAGTTAAGAATCCCGTAGGGTAGGTGCAGAAGTTGTCGCTTGAAAGCCTACTAGAAGAGTAACGGGTATTTATGTATGATTCACTTGGAAAAAACATAAAATATTAAAATGGTAGTAGGAAAGGAAAGCGAAATGAGTTTACTGGAGATAGTTCTTATTGGCGTTGGATTATCTATGGATGCTTTTGCAGTATCTATATGTAAAGGATTAGCAGTAAAAAAATTGTATATAAAACAAGCTTTCATAGTGGGTCTATATTTTGGAGGATTTCAGGCTTTAATGCCCCTCATAGGTTATGGACTTGGAGTAAGCTTTTGCAATCAAATAGAAAATTATGATCACTGGGTAGCCTTTATATTATTAGTGTTAATAGGAATTAATATGATACGTGAAGGATGTGGTGGTTGTGAGGAAGGGGAGGAGTGTTGCCCTATCTTTAGTCTTAAAGCGATGTTAGTATTGGCAATTGCCACTAGCATAGATGCCCTGGCTGTGGGAGTAACCTTCGCGTTTTTAGGTATTAACATTTTTATAGCGATAGCTGTCATTGGGATAACAACATTTGTTATTTCTATTGCTGGAGTAAAGATAGGCAATGTATTTGGAGCTCGCTATAAATCAAAAGCGGAAATAGTTGGAGGAGTTATTCTTATCTTGATAGGAGTGAAAATATTACTTGAGCATTTAGGATATATTAGTTTTTAGTAACTTTAAAAAATACATTTCATTCACTACCTACAAATCTATTTCCCAGTATGAGATAACCTCTACAACCGAAAATTGCCAGGAAAGAGACCACCTCTTCCATGGCAATTAGGGATTGTGAAGACCTTTCGGGAATCCACTCAGACGATATTTTTTAAATCAATTCAAGATACTTGTCATTGGCTTCTAATACCATCTTCATTGCATCTTTCCCCGGTGCACCAATGGTATTTCTCATATTCACACAAGTCTCTAAGCTAATGGCTTCGAATACATCTTTCTCAAAGACTGGGCTAATCGCCTTTAGTTCCTCTAGGGACATGTCTTCGATACTAATTTCTTTTTCAATGCAGTAAAGTACAATTTGACCGATGATTCCGTGGGCATCTCGAAATGGTACCCCGTGCTTTACTAGATAATCTGCAGCATCGGTAGCATTGGTAAAGCCCTTCTTTGCACTTTCCTTCATGGCACATTTATTAAACTGCATGGTATCTACCATGCCTGTAAATAGTGCAATACAACCCTTTACTGTATCAATAGCATCAAAGGTCAACTCTTTATCCTCCTGCATATCCTTGTTGTAAGCAAGAGGAATGCCTTTCATGGTAGTCAAAAGTGAGGTTAAAGCTCCGTATACACGACCTGTTTTACCTCGTACTAACTCGGCAATATCAGGATTCTTTTTCTGTGGCATAATACTGCTTCCAGTAGAATAAGCATCGTCTAATTCTACAAAACGATATTCGTTGGAATTCCAAAGTATAATTTCCTCACAAAAGCGGCTTAAATGCATCATTATAATGGATAAAGCACTAAGTAATTCAATTAGATAATCGCGGTCAGATACAGAATCCATACTATTTAAGGTGGCAGCATCGAATTTGAGTAGAGAAGCAGTATAGCTACGGTCTAATTGATAGGTGGTTCCAGCTAGGGCACCTGAGCCTAACGGACAGGTATTCATCCGATTGAAAATGTCTTCCAGACGGCTTCTGTCTCGCTTGAACATTTCAAAATAGGCCCCTAGGTGATGAGCTAGCGTGATAGGCTGAGCCTTTTGCAAATGGGTGAAGCCTGGCATAATAGTATCACAGTGCTCATGCATCAGTTGATTTAGCACAACTAACAGGTGCTTTACAAGTTCATTGATTGCTGCAATTTCATCTCTTGTATACAACTTCATATCAAGAGCAACCTGATCATTACGACTTCTTCCAGTATGTAGCTTCTTTCCAGTATCTCCGATTCTCTCAATCAAGTGTCCTTCTACAAAGCTATGAATATCTTCGTAACTACTGTCTATCTCTAAAGTTCCGTTTTCTATGTCTGTGCAAATTCCTAACAATCCTTCTATAATTTGCTCTCTTTCAACATCTGTCAATATTCCTTGTTTTGCAAGCATGGTCACATGAGCAATGCTTCCCTGTATATCTTGTTTAAAAAACTTCTGATCAAAGGAAATAGAAGCGTTAAAATTATGTACCAGTTGATTTGTTTCTTTTGTGAAGCGTCCGCCCCAGAGTTTCATATGCATTCCCTCGTTTCTATGATTTTCTGTTTAACATGTAATAGATAAAATCCTTTTTGTATATAGTACCCTGTAATCGTAAAATATGCAAGAATAATATTCATTTATTATGCATAAATATGAATAAATATGCATTAGTATGCAACCTCTGTAACCTGTGATATACTTTTGAATTAGATGGGATATACTAAAAAAATGAATCAGAAATATTAATGAATCCATAAAGAAGGGAAATGGGAATATGAGTCATCTCTATGAACAAATACGACCAAGGTTGGATAAACTTGCTGCAATTAATACTACTTTGGAACTTTACCACTGGGATATGGAAACAATGGCACCAGAAAAGGCCGAGGAGCAGACAGGAAGATTAGTGGGAATTTTGTCCAATGAATTCTATGATACGTTACTTCATCCAGAAACAGAGAGGCTGCTTATTGAACTGGAAAAACCTGATGCGAAAGATCAATTATCGATAGAAGAGAAAGCTGTTCTTCGCCAGCTTCGAATTAATTATGACCGAATAAAATGTATTCCGGCAAAAGAATACGTTGAGTATCACGAATTGACTTTGAGAAGCTCCGTTGCATGGAGCAAGGCAAGGAAAAATAATGATTTTGCCTCTTTTTCTCCAATGTTAAAAAAGGTAATAGAATATAAAAAGAAGTTTGCTTTTGATCAAAAAAAAGAGGAAGAAAACTCTTATGATGTTCTTCTTGCAGACTATGAACCTAGTCTTACAACCAAGGATTTGGACGAATTCTTTGATTATTTGAAGAAAGAACTGGTTCCTCTCATTAAGAAGGTGGCAAAGGAGCACGAAGAAATAAACGATGATTTTATTTTTCAAGATTATGACATTGAAAAACAAAAGGAATTCTGTCATTTTATTTTGGAATACATTGGTTTTGATTTTTCTAAGGGAGTGGTAGGAGAAAGTGCTCATCCTTTTACTATTAAGCTGCATAACAAGGACGTACGAATTACCAATCATTTTTCGGAGCAGGGCTTAATTGGATCTATTTTTAGTGCAATCCACGAAGGCGGCCATGGGATTTATGAATTAGGTGTTAGTGATAAATTAAGCCTAACCTTAGCAGGAACCGGAGCATCTATGGCGATGCACGAATCCCAATCCCGATTCTACGAAAACAATATAGGAAGAAGTAAGGAATTTTGGGAGCCAATATACGAGAAATTAGTTTCTACATTTCCAAAGCAGTTAGGAGATGTAACCCTAGATAAGTTTATTACCGGTATTAACAAGGTAAAGCCTGGTCTCATTCGTATCGATGCAGATGAATTAACCTATCCGCTTCACATTATCATCCGCTACGAATTGGAAAAAATGATATTTAATGACGAGATTACGGTGGAGGAGCTTCCGGAGGCTTGGAACAAAAAATGTGAAGAATATCTGGGGATAAAGCCAGAAACAGACAGTGAAGGTGTTCTTCAGGATACCCACTGGTCCTGTGGGGATTTTGGATACTTTCCTTCTTATGCGGTGGGAAGTGCCATAGCAGCTGAGATATATTATCATTTATTAGCGAAGGAACAATTGAAAAACAAACTAAAAAATGGTAATCTTAAGGCAGTAACAGAAGTGTTACGAAAAGAAATTCATCAATATGGTATGATTTACGACATAAATGAGTTATTGCTTGGCTTGACAAATGAGAAGTTTAATCCTAAGTACTATGTGAGATATTTGAAAGAAAAATTTGAGTAAAAGAACTTTATTTTGCAAATAGTATTATGTGATGGACTTTGCTATTTGTCCACAGGAAGCAAGCATACTAAAAAGTCTTGGAAAGGATGATTATATGAGATCAGGAATTTATATTACTCACGTACACGGAAGGGAAATTCTGGATTCTAGAGGAAATCCTACAGTAGAAGTAGAAGTTACTTTAGAGGATGGAACCATAGGAAGAGCGTCTGTTCCTTCAGGAGCATCTACAGGAGCATTTGAGGCAGTAGAGTTGAGAGATGGTGATAAGAGTCGATACTTAGGCACTGGTGTAAAGAAAGCAGTGGATAATGTCAATACAGTACTGGCCCAGACAGTTATTGGGATGAATGCTCTCAACCAAGTGGATATTGACAGGGCTATGTTAGCTTGTGACGGAACTGATAATAAAGGAAAGCTAGGAGCTAATGCTATTTTAGGAGTTTCTCTTGCAGTAGCACATGCAGCAGCAGAATATATGGACTTACCACTATATCAATACATTGGAGGAGTAAATGCGAAAACATTGCCGGTTCCAATGATGAATGTCATCAATGGTGGAAAGCATGCGGATTCTAGTTTAAATATACAGGAATTTATGATTATGCCTGTTGGAGCAAAGTCTATTAGTCAGGCATTGGAATGGGGTGCAACAGTATTCCACACCTTAAAGAAAGTACTCAAGGAAGATGGTTATGTAACAGCAGTAGGTGATGAAGGCGGTTTTGCTCCAAAGTTTAGTAGTGATGAGCAGGCTCTAGAGTACCTGGTAAAGGCAATCAGTGCAGCAGGCTACAAACCTGGAGATGATTTCTTTATTGCTATCGATGCTGCAGCTACAGAAATGTATGATGAGGCAGAAAAGGCTGGACGTAAGGGAGACTATCTCTTCTGGAAATCCGGGGAATATAAAACTCCATCTCAGATGGTAGAGTATTGGGAAGACCTTTGCAACCGTTATCCAGTTATCTCTCTTGAGGATGGGCTGGCAGAAGAGGATTGGGAAGGATGGAGCCAGCTTACCAAGCAACTTGGAGGCAAGGTACAGTTAGTTGGCGATGATTTATTTGTTACCAACACAAAACGTATTACCAAAGGAATTGTAGATAATGTCAGCAATTCTGTATTAATTAAGGTAAATCAGATTGGTACCTTAACAGAAACCCTAGATGCCATCAAGATGGCACAACATAATCGATGGACAGCAGTGGTTTCTCATCGTTCCGGTGAGACAGAGGATACTACAATTGCCGATATCTCAGTGGCTACTAATGCAGGACAGATTAAGACAGGTGCACCTTCCAGAACGGATCGTGTTGCCAAGTATAATCAGCTACTAAGAATTGAAGAAGAGTTAGGCGAAAGTGCTATATATTTAGGCAAGAAAGCCTTTCAGTTAGATAGAGATTTTTAGATAATAGAATTCAGTTCCGAATGATGGAATGGTAATCTATTAAATATGTTAGTCGAATATAGTATATATACGATTAAGAAGAGGGTACTTCCCTCTTCTTAATTTTATCAAATATAATGTTAATTTCCTATAAAATCAGACACGTCTACCACCTTAATGTTTCTTTCAATCAAGGCTTTCGCAAACAATCCCTGGCCTGGTATCAACTTTCCAGTAAATGTACCATCATAAATCTGATTTACACCACAAGTTGGACTTCGGGATTGCAAAATAGCAAAGTCAATAGATAATCCCTCTAGTTGTTTTAGTGCAATATCTATACCATGTCTGTATTGTTCGTCAGCATTTCTGCCACTTTCTTCAGTGATAAGGCCATTCACAATTTCAGCACATGGACGTGGAATTGGTAATCCAGCAAGAATTTCAGGACAAATACGGACAATCTCGTAATCTTTTAGATAATTAGTAACCTTTTCATTATAATTACTCTTGCCGTTATATTTGCAGTTGCATCCGAGGATACAAGCACTTACTAATACTTTCATAGGTGCTCCTTTACTCTAATATATTGTAGTATATGAGTTTTTAATTACTTATCTTGATTATTAATTATACACAGGCCTTCACAGATACAAGAGAAGTACTTCACCACATTGCCACTGTATATTGCGATTTTATCTGCACCACAAAAGCGATCATCCCGTATATATGGTAGATTGTCATACATAGTTATATTGTATTCTAGTGAAGAATCATAATGTTTTTTATTTACTTGTGTGCCCATAAGTACACCTCACAGTTCCTATAAAAATATTAGGATAAATACAAAAAATATACAAAATTCATATTATATTATACATCATTGAGTGGAAAATGGAAGATTAGAGGGACTTATTTCCCAGTATTTTCTTGTGAATTAGCTTTTTTTTGCAGTTCTATAATAATAATTGGCATTACAGATAGCATTAGTACTATAAACCATTGATTTAGGGTAAGTGGCGCCGCTTTAAAGATAGCAGCAAGAGGTTTTACAGAGATTACAACAATCTGTATAAAACCACATAATATAAATGATAGGGTAAGTTTTTTATTCGTAAACCAGCCGATTTTAAAGATAGATTCACTGCTACGCATATTAAAGGAATGAAACAGTTGACTTAAGGATAATACAGCAAAACACATGGTGCGGCCAACTTGAGGCTCTGAGTAAAAACGCCCGCCTAAAGTGTCATACACCTGATAACCAATATAGAAGGCGGATAGAGCTAAAGCGCCAATCATGAAGCCTTCGAACAATATTTTAAAGGCTAGCCCATCGGCAAAGATACTCTTAGATGGAGAGAGAGGCTTGCGGTGCATTATGCTCTTTTCCACAGGTTCAACTCCCAGTGCGATAGCGGGAAGGGAGTCTGTCACAAGATTTACCCAAAGCAGTTGGACGGCAACTAAAGGAGTTGGCAAACCTAAAAGGATAGCTACAAAGATTGTCAGTATCTCTCCGATGTTACTAGATAAAAGAAAATGAATGGCTTTCTTTATATTATCGTAGATTCCACGACCTTCCCGTACAGCCTCTACTATAGTAGCAAAATTATCATCTGTAAGAATCATATCGGAGGCATTTTTAGCAACATCGGTACCGGTTTGCCCCATTGCACAGCCAATGTCCGAAGCTTTTAGAGCAGGAGCGTCATTTACGCCATCACCTGTCATGGCTACTACTTCATTATTGGCTTGGTAGGCTTTCACAATCTTTACTTTATGTTCAGGTGATACTCTTGCAAATACACTGTAATTGTGAATCGTATCTGATAAAACTGAGTCAGTCATCATATTTAATTCACTTCCTGTGATAGCCTGGGAGTTATTATCTAATATTCCTAGTTCTTTCGCTATGGCACATGCAGTGGTAACGTGATCTCCTGTAATCATTACAGGTTTGATGCCAGCTTCCGTACAGGTTCTTACGGCAGCTTTAACCTCTGGTCTTGGCGGATCAATCATCCCGACTAATCCAAGATATATAAGTCCATTTTCTAGATTCTTGTCGTCTATATACTCGATTTCCTTATAAGCTAGAGCAATGACTCTAAGGGCCATACCTGCAAGCGTTGTATTTTGCCTAATAATTGTTTTCCGGTGATAATCTGTCATTGGTACGATAGTGCCATGTTGGTAGATGTATTTACAGCGACCTAGCAAAATCTCTGGCGCGCCTTTGGTAATAACCCGCAAGTGATTTCTCATTTTATGTACTGTTGTCATTAGTTTTCGATTAGAGTCAAAGGCCAATTCAAAGACTCTCGGATACATAAGGTCTAATTTCTGCTTCAGTAGACCGTTGTGGTAAGCTGCAAGAACAAGAGCATTTTCTGTTGGTTCTCCTGTAGTGGATACCTCTTCCTTGGTAATCTGTAGGACAGAATCGTTACAGAGAGCTCCCAGGGTAAATAAATCTTTACCAAATGTGGAGGAGAAGGCTTCTTCTCCCATACAGGAGGTAATTTTTGAGACTGTCATTTTATTCTGTGTCAGGGTTCCCGTTTTATCCGAACAGATAATAGTGGCTCCACCTAGTGTCTCCACAGCAGGAAGTTTACGAATTACAGCGTTCTTCTTTGCCATACGTTGTACTCCGAGACTTAACATTATAGTAACGATGGCAGGAAGACCTTCGGGAATTGCTGCAACTGCCAAACTGACACTGGTCATAAACATGTCAAAAACAGGAAGTTTCTTCACAACTCCCAGAATAAAGATGACAATACAAATTAATAAAGCGGATATTCCAAGAATCTTACTGGTTCCAGCTAATTTCTTTTGAAGAGGGGTAGCAGGAGCATCATCATTTAATATGAGCTTTGCAATGTGTCCTACCTCAGTATTCATACCAGTTGCTATCACAATGGCACTTCCTCGTCCATATGTGACGATAGAGGAGGAAAGTACCAGGTTACTACGCTCGCTAACGAGGGTATCTGCTGGAAGGATACAAAGAGCATCCTTATCCACAGGATGGGACTCTCCAGTTAGAGAGGACTCTTCCACTTTTAAGTTGTAGGCTTCAATGAGCCGGGCATCTGCCGGTACAAAATATCCAGCCTCTAGAAAAATGATATCACCTGGTACCAGCTGATTAGCATCCATGCTTATAATAGAACCATTTCGCTTTACGATAGCATTAGGTGCAGCCAGCTTTTTTAGCGCTTCTAGAGATTTCTCCGCCTTAGCTTCTTGAATTACACCTAAAACAGCATTAAGAGTAATGATTAGAAAGATTATGATAGGATCCAGATAATCCACATTATCCTTCAACAATGAAACAAAGAAGGAGATGCCGGCAGCGGCTATCAAGGTAAGAATCATGAAATCCTTAAACTGTTCGAAGAATTTATGGATAACAGTTCTATTCTTGGGAGTGGCCAGTTCATTAGGACCATACTTATGTAAGCGTCTGACAGCTTCCTTTGCCTGTAATCCTACCGTAATGTCAGTATTAAGTTCTGTGGCGGCCTCTGTAAATGATATACTGTGCCAGTTCATGATAATCCCCCTTAGGCTTTTATTGCAGATTCCTGCTCATGGAGTAAAGGCTTTGCTTATCAAATTATATGTCCAAACCTAGGTTTTATACTTCATGACATAATTTTTTAGTCACCCTGAGGCAACCCTCACATATGTTATAAAGAGAAGACATATTCTGACTAGGTGAAAAAATGCTTTGGAATGTAATTGTAATCTCAGTTTCACTGAGTATGGATGCTCTAGGGATTGGGATTTCATATAGGCTGAAAGGAGTAGATATTACTCATCCTGCCAAAATTACCATTGGATTAGTATCTGTACTTGTAATGTGGCTTTCCTTATTTTTGGGAAGAATGATACAACAAGTCTTTCCTACAGATGTTGCAAAGATTATAGGTTGTAGTATACTTGGTCTAATGGGACTATCCTTTATTCGCAGTGCTCTTTATGGTCAAGAGGATGCTACCTATGATTTTAATAAATCCAAGAAGATAGATTGGTGGGAAGCCATCGTATTAGGATTCGCCTTATCCATAGACTCAGTCAGTGCCGGTATAGCTGCTGTGACAATGGGACTTGGCAATTATTTCATTCCCTTTTGCGTAGGTTTTATGCAGGTAATATTTTTATATATGGCAGAATTTTTGATTGCAAGAACGAAAATAATAAAGCATATAAACAAGAAAATATGTGGAACTTGTTCAGGAATATTGTTGCTAGTAATTGCTTCTGTGCGATTATTAGGGTAGAATATAGTATGTGGAGAAGCACTAGGAGAATACAGTGGAAACATATAAGATAATAATAGAATATGACGGAACCAGGTATGGTGGTTTTAAGAAAACGAAAAGGGGAGGTACTGTCTCTATTCAAGAGAAGATAGAGACAGTGTTATCCCGTATGGAACATGGTGAGAACTTTATTATGACAGCGGCTGTGAATACAGAGCCAGGCGTTCATAGTTTGGGACAAACGATATCTTATGGGACGCATCAGCGCTTTGATGCAGGAACAATAAAACAATATATGAATCAGTATTTGCCTATGGATATTGTAGTTAGGGAAGTAAAGCTGGCAAGGGAGGGCTTTCATGCCGAGGTTGCTAAGTCCTTCAAAAGATATCAGTATAGAATGCAGACCGGTAATTATAAAAATGTTATGGAACAAGCCTATATGGACTATGAACCGGAGGGACCAGATTTGTCGGCTATAAGAAACGGGATGAAGTTACTATCTGGGACCAATGATTTTATTGTATTTAACAATAATCCGAGACTGAAAAAATCCACCATCAGAACTATTGATAAGCTACAGATGAAGGTGGATAGACAGGAAATTAATATTTATTGTCAAATTGATCAAGTATGGCCGGGTCTCATTCCATCGATTTTTGGGACATTGTTGCAAGTGGGGCAACATAAACTAGATTTGGAGGAGCTTAAAAGAAAGCTTAAGGAGAAGCAAATGGGCTCCCTTAGCATATGGGCTCCTACAAAAGCTATCCTACTTCAGAAGGTGCTCTATGAATAATACTTACTAGACCACTTTCTTTGGAAGAAGTTTTTTTAATGGAGTTACTCGAAAAAGAATAATTAGTATGCCAATAATTAATAAGGGTATGAGTACTATTTTATAACGGGAATAATACTCGCCGACAATTTTCCAATTTTCTCTTAGGGTGTAACCAAGCCCGATTAGTATGATATTCCATGTGGTAATACCGATAGCGGAGGCCGAGATAAAAACAGAGTACTTTTGTTTGGTAACTCCAGATATAAAGGCAATATAGGTACGACAGATTGGAATAACTCGACCGATACAGACAGCCAAGGAGCCATATTTATCAAAGCGTGCAAAGGAGTTGTCTAATCCATTCTCAGTGCTGGGGAACCTTTTTTTAAGTCGGTTAATCAGGGGAAGCCCACCAACTCTACCTATGACATAGCAGATACTTGTTCCAATAAGCCCCGCAATTACACTAATAATAATTATAGTAAAAAAGCTGATGTGCTGATAGGAAGCAACCGCTCCTGAAAATGGAAGTACAATTTCACTGGAGACAGGAAAACATGCATACTCAATCAGTATTAAGAAAAACATAGCAATTAGTCCGTATTCATAGATTAAATTCGTAAAGAAACTCATTATTCCCTCATAATATACATAATTATTATATATATATTGTTTCCTAAAAAGATTCATGCTATGCTACTACAAAAATACTATAGAACATAATAAAAGGCGATGGTTAAATGAAAGAAAAACAGAATAAAAAAAGATTGATAGTATTTAGCAGTCTATTGATTATAATGGTATTATATGTCGTAATGGGAGTACATAAACCACAGCAAGTTAGTGCTGCATCGACGAAAAAGACCTCTACTGCAAAGTATCCATACCTAATTAAAGTTAATAAAAAGATGAATACTGTTACCATTTATAAAAAGGATGCGAAAGGGAAGTACACGGTTCCGGTAAAAGCCATGGTATGTTCTACAGGAAAAAACACTCCTATTGGTACTTTTAATACGAAAGCAAAG
The DNA here is from genome assembly GCA_023413555.1 of Bacillota bacterium. Lineage (GTDB taxonomy): Bacteria > Bacillota > Clostridia > Lachnospirales > Lachnospiraceae > KM106-2. Next base: position 30,968 of record JAEZPG010000063.1, read on the forward strand.
TATCGTTGGAAATGGCTTTATCATAATGTATATGGCCAGTATTCTACCAGAATAACAGGGCCTATACTGTTTCACTCTGTTTACTACTACAAGAAAGATCCATCTACTCTTTCTGTAAAAGAATTTAATAAGTTAGGAACATCTGCTTCTATGGGTTGTGTTAGGTTGCAAGTAGTGGATGCCAAATGGATTTATGATAACTGTAGTGTAGGGACTAAAGTGGTTATTTATAATAGCAAAAACCCAGGGCCTCTTGGAAAGCCACAGGCTATAAAAATGGGAAAGATGTTTACTTGGGACCCTACAGATACTACGAATAAGAAAAATCCTTATAACAAGAAAAAGCCAACTATAACTGGAGTAAAGAATATTACTATAGCTTATGGAAGTACATTTCTTCCTAAGAAGGGAATGAAAGCATACAATACCTGTGGGTATAAGATTACCAATTCTGTTAAGGTGATCAGTAATGTAAATATCAAGGTTGCCGGAAACTATAAGGTTACCTATAAGGTTACGGACAAGTTAAATCGGAAAGTTACAAAGACAATTACTGTGAAGGTAAAACCAAAGGCAGGTATGCCAATCATATCTGGGGTTAGTGATAAGCAGTATCTATATAATAAATATAAGGATTTGCCTCTTAGCGCTTATGTGTTAAATGGAATCACTGCCCATGTAGGTGGACAAAAGTTAGGTTCTTCTTATATAAAATATACTGTAAAGGCAGTGATTAATAATAATTCTATGGTCAAATATGCAGTTACCTACTCCGTTACCAATGGATCCTACAAAGCAACAAAGACTGCTTATATCTATTTGGATAAGCAGGCTCCAACGATATCAGGAGCTCAGGATATGGAATTAACGGCACAGCAGTTAGAGGACTTAAAAAGGCAACTGGAGGAAAAGAACTACAGGGATGTAACCTTTGTCGACAACTGTACAGCCAGTAATCAATTAGTAATTACCACATCGCTTAGAGCCGTTGATGACAGTTACTATCGACTGATATATAAAGTAAAGGATAAGGTAGGATTAGTGTCCACTAAGTCTGTCAATATACATATTGTGTTGGAATCAGAGCCAGAAATAGATCCACAACCAGGAGAAAATCCGAGACTATAACTAAGAGTAATCGTACTTCCTTTCATATTGGAAGGAGAATGATATCTGATTAAAAACAGTTATTGAGAAAATTAATCGGTAAGAAAGGTTACAAGAAAACCGTTTATTGGTATAATATTTATATAACTATATAAGATGCCGAAAGGAGAGATCAAGTTGGAGAAAATATTTTTTTTCATCATGGTTCTTGTTGTACTTATAGTAACAACGATTGTATCCCTCACTTTAAGACACCTTAATCTAAAGAGAAAGCATACAATGTCGATGCCGGCTACTGTGGTAGATACAAGAACTAAGGGAAAAAGTAGAAAAGGTTCCGAATCTACTTACTATGCTACCTTTAAACTGCATAACAACCAGAAAAGAGAATTTGAACTGCCAAAGCATGTTTTAGAAAAAGTCGAGATAGGAAAAAAAGGGATGATTACATTTACCTCAAAGCAGTTACTTCATTTTAAGGAAGGCGAACATCCCAATCATTTGTTTACCCATTTTGTAAAAATGAACAGAGCACAATAAATTAAATGTGATCATAACAGATTGGTTTGTAAAATAGCCGTCTGATTTCATGATTATTGCGTGTTTGTCCAAGAATCCACATCAGCTTGGTTACAGTGGCCTCTAAGGTCATATTATAAGCTTCTAATACCTGATAGTCCTTTTTAGCCCTGTAGCCAACTTGGTAAAGCTCCATATCGCTTCCTTCTAAAGGAACCTGAGTGGTCATTACTATCAATTTTCCGGAAGCAATCCAATTCTCTATAGCAGATAAATAGGAGGAGTTCTGATAGACAGGAATACCACCCACACCAAAACCTTCAATGATTATTATATCGTAGTCTTTCTTCAGACAGGAAAAGATATTTGCTGAGAGTCCAGGTATCAGCTTTAACAGGAAGACTCTTTCCACCATGGAGTGGCTATAGGTGGGAGTGCATGCATAAGGGATATCTTTAATATAACGAATGATACGGTTATCTCGTATTACCGCGGCAGATGGATAGTCTACACTAGTAAAGGCGTTGAAGCTTTTAGTACGAATCTTACGTGCTCTAGTTCCAATGATTGCTTGGCCATTGAACATTATGTGGACACCATGACTTTCGATGGAGGAAGCATAGAGAAAAGCATGAAGTAGATTAGTTCTGGCATCTGTATTCTCTTCATATATAGATTTTTGTGAACCGGTTAGTATAATCGGTTTTTTTGAATTCTGAATCAAATAGGAAAGGGCAGCAGCGGTATAAGCCATAGTATCTGTGCCATGAGTGATAACGAAACCGTCAAAGTTTTTATAATTCTCCTGAATACAGTTCACCATTGCTAGCCAGTGAGAGGCAGAAACATTGGTGCTGTCTAGGTTAAATAAAGGTATGGTGGTAACTTCGCAGATACTCCTGACAGATGGTATTTTTTCCAGAAGCTCCTTTGATGAAATCAATGGGGTAAGTCCGGTTGTTGTGGGCTTGGAAGCAATGGTGCCACCTGTGGCAATCATTAAAATTTTGGTCATAAATGGGCTCCTTATAGCATTCTAATTTCCTAATCTACCATGAAATACATAATTGTTTATGGTTGATTTTGTTGTATTTGGTGCAAATTAATTCTATACAATAGTTATTATATTTACAATTATATAGTATGAGGAGTAGACGTAAATATCATGTATAGAGATAAAATGAATTTGTCCAAACGAGGTAGACTTCTGATTCTAACTGGTTTTACCATACTGTTGTATGGGACTTCGTTATTCCAACAAAAAATGCCGGAAGGGAAAGCTGTATTAGTCACTTCAGACTTTGTACGAGAGAAACCAAACAAAATTACTTTTTCTACTGAAACTTACGAAAAGTCCTTTTACAATACTAAAAATGAGCTTTGCCTTAGTCTGGTGTATCGATATCCTTTGATTAGAGAAGAGGGCAAAGTAAATCTAAAAGCAATCAACCAGCAGATAGAACAGCAACGGGATAAATGGATTGCTTCCCAACAGGATCTTATTGATACTGCCAAAGAGCAAGACCTAATTTGTAATACCAATGGAAATGAAGTAAACTATCGAATTACTTTAAACGAGAATGATATTCTGTCCATCCTATTTGAAGGATATTTGTATGCCGGAGGGGCTCATGGAATGCCTTATCGAATGCCTCAAACTTTTCGTGTAAGTACTGGTAAGCCTATGTCACTTACAGAGCTAACAGGATTAACAAAGGATCAAGTGAAAGCTAAGGTGAATAAGCAATTCACGACACTCTATAATGAGAGTCCTGAAATGTTTTGGGAGAACGCAAAGGAATTAGTTCAAAATTTATCTTACGATAATTATTCTTACTATGTAGAAAAAGATGGAGTGCATATCTTCTTTGATCCCTACTTTGTAGCGCCATTTGCAGCAGGTTTTATCGAATTAATCCTCTAATTAGATGAAAGATTAGAGGATACATAGATATTTAAATACTTTGTAATCTTTATTACAAAGTATTTAAATATCATTAAATCTTAGCATATTTTTGGACAATATTAATATATTTTGTATAATGATATAGTAAGTCGCATTTTATGACCAAACAGAAATACGTGATAGAAACACTATAATATAAGAAGAAGAGGATAATATGGGTAGTAGAATAACAAACAATAGAAGAAAGAAGAGAAACTTAAAAATGGTAAGTATCTTCGTATCGGCAATGATTGTTTTAGTTTTAGGTACTTATCTTGGAATCAGTCAATATTATAAGACGCATTTTTATGCTCAGACATTTATTAATGGTGTTGATTGCTCCAATCTTACAGTAGAGAAAGCTAAGGAAAAAATCAGTTATGAAGTTCACACCTATAAACTCACTATTGAAGAGAGAAATAATAAAAAAGAAACTATTTCAGGAGCTGACATTGGTTTAGAAGTGAAATATGACACTGATATTAAAACCTTAATGGAGAATCAATCTCCATATAAATGGGTAACAAGTAGTTGGGGGAATAATAAAATTGAAAATCCTTTTACCTTGGTTATTGATGAGAAGCAGTTTAAAGAGGCTTATGATAAGCTGGAATGCTTTAAGGAAGAAAATATTCAGGCTCCCAAGAATGCTTATTTAGAGGAGTATGTAGAAGGTGTTGGATTCTCTATTGCGAAGGAAGACCCAGGATATGAAGTGTTAAAGGATAAGTTATATACTAAAGTTTTGGATGCAATACATAATTTACAACCATCCATATCTATAGATGAAGTTGACTGTTATAAAAAACCAACCTTAACTAGTGAGGATCCTAAGATTAGTAAAGCAGTGGAAGTCGCGAATAAATATGCCTCTACAAAGTTAACGTATGAGTTTGGTAATGATACAGAAATATTGGATTCCAGCGTTATTGGACCAGCTATTTCCATAGACAAAAAATTCAATGTAAAGATAGATAAAGAAAAAATCAAGGAATTTGTGAATCATATTGGAAAGAATTATAATTCTTTTGGAATGAAAAGAAAGTTAAAGACTAGCTATGGCGTTGAGATTGAAATTACAGGTGGAGACTACGGCTGGTGGATGAATCGTGATGCTGAACTGGAAGAAATTATTGAATGTATTAAGAAGGGTGAGCAGAAGGTAAAAACGCCTGTTTACTACCAGACCGCCAATCAACATGGAAGTGATGATGTAGGCAATACCTATGTTGAAATTAATCTTTCTGCCCAACATTTATTCTTAATTGTAGATGGAAAGAAAATATTAGAATCAGATTTTGTTTCTGGTGATGTTTCTAAAGGGCATGAAACACCTACTGGTACCTATCCAATACAGTTTACAAAGACGGATGCTACCTTAGTTGGTGAGGACTATAGTCAACCTGTTAAGTACTGGATGCCTTTTAACGGTGATATTGGTATGCATGATGCAGGTTGGAGGAGCGGATTTGGTGGTGAAATCTTCTTGAGAAATGGCTCTCATGGTTGTATTAATCTACCACCTGATATAGCAAAGCAAATCTTTTCCTATGTAAAACGTGGTACAGCAGTGTATGTTTATAAGTTGAATGGTTCAGAAAGTTACGATAAAGAAAATTATAGGAAAGCAGAAGTTTTAGGGGAAAAAGCAAAGGAGAAGGCTAAGGAAAAGAAATCTGCTAGAAATTAAGGAGTTATTTGAGGGAGGAAGAAAATTGGTGTTTTGGGATTACTTCTAACCATAATGACCATGCTTATAGGGTGTATGTCAACCACATATACTCTACAATTAGATAATATTAATAAGGTGAATATAGTAAATTGGGTTACAGGAAAAGAGGTTAGCTTAACCAAAGAACAGATTACGACTGTTATGGAAGACTTATGGAAGATTATCTTTAACGAGGAGAATGCCGACCTGGGAGATAAATATTTGTATAAAATAGTTATGTCTAGTGGAGAAGGAGAAAAGGAAGTTGAGATATTGAACTATGACAGTACTCATATGAAGAGAGAAAATAAGAGTTATGCAACTACTGAAAATGTGTTTGACATAGTATTTATAAGGCATTGTTTCAATAAGTAAACATGGTTTTAGTTGACAAATTTCTTTAGTATGGTAGAATGATTTTGTTATATTAGATACGACAATGATAAGGAGTACTAAGAGGCCATAGCTTTCAGAGAGCTGCCGGTAGGTGTGAGGCAGTAGCTTAAACTCCCAACTCGCCTTTGAGTCCTTCTATTGAACTAATAGTAGGTAGAAGCGTGTAATTCGCGTTACAGAATTTAAAGTGCGTATAAAGTCAGAGAACTTTACGAATTAGAGTGGTACCACGGAGTTTTAGCCTTCGTCTCTTAGGAGATGGAGGCTTTTGTTTTTGATCCTAATGTCTAATTAGTAATATGAAAGCCAATACTAAAATAGGAATTTCCGGGATCACAGAATGGAGGAAAACATGTTAGAAACCTATAATCATAAGTCCATTGAAAAGAAATGGCAAAAAGTATGGGATAATGAGAAAGCATTTGCTGCGACAAATGACTATTCCAAACCAAAATATTATGCTCTAGTAGAATTCCCTTATCCTTCAGGACAGGGACTTCATGTTGGACATCCTAGACCATATACAGCTCTTGATATTGTGGCCAGAAAGAGAAGAATGCAGGGATATAATGTGCTTTATCCTATGGGATGGGATGCATTTGGTCTACCAACAGAAAACTATGCCATCAAAAATAAGATTCATCCAAAGCTTGTAACCAAGAATAATGTTGCAAGATTTAAGGAACAGCTTCAATCCCTTGGATACTCCTTTGATTGGGACAGAGAAATCAATACCACTGATCCTGAGTATTACAAATGGACACAGTGGATTTTCTTAAAGTTATTTAAAGCAGGACTTGCTTATAAAACAGAGATGCCTATTAACTGGTGTACGTCCTGTAAGGTTGGTCTTGCTAATGAAGAAGTAGTTAATGGGGTTTGTGAGCGCTGTGGTGCAGAGGTTGTCCGCAAAGTTAAGAGTCAATGGATGTTAAAGATTACTGAATATGCAGATAAATTGATTGATGATTTGGATAGCGTTGATTTTATAGAGAAGGTTAAGGTTTCCCAGAAGAACTGGATTGGCCGTTCTCATGGTGCAGAAGTAGATTTCCAAATCAAAGATAGAGAAGAAAAGCTTCGAATCTATACTACAAGACCAGACACCCTGTTTGGAGCTACCTACATGGTAGTATCTCCAGAGCATCCAATGATTGATAAATATAAGGAATCCATCACTAACTGGGATGCCATTCAGGAATATCGAGAAAATGCTGCCAGAAAGTCCGATTTTGAGCGCTCTGAGCTTGTCAAAGACAAGACCGGTGTTCCGTTAGGAGGTCTTTGTGCCATTAACCCTGTAAATAACAAAGAGATTCCAATCTGGATTTCTGACTATGTATTAATGAGCTATGGCACCGGTGCAATTATGGCGGTACCTGCTCATGACGAAAGAGATTGGGATTTTGCTAAGAAATTTAACCTTCCAATTATTGAGGTTGTAGCCGGGGGAAATGTACAGGAGGAAGCTTATACAAACACTGCTACCGGTAAGATGATAAACTCTGATTTCTTAAATGGATTGGAAGTTGCAGATGCCAAGGAAAAGATTATCGAATTCTTAGTAGATAAAGGAATTGGCGAGAAGAAAGTAAACTTTAAATTGAGAGATTGGGTATTCTCCAGACAAAGATACTGGGGAGAACCTATTCCACTGATCAAGTGTGAAAAATGTGGGTTTGTTCCACTTGAGGAGAAAGACCTTCCATTAGAACTTCCAGAAGTCAATAGCTATATGCCTACGGATAATGGGGAATCCCCACTGGCTGCTATAACAGACTGGGTAAATACAACTTGTCCATGCTGTGGTGGATCTGCTAAGAGAGAAACAGATACTATGCCTCAGTGGGCAGGTTCCTCCTGGTATTATTTACGTTATACAGACCCTCATAACACAGAGGCTCTTGCAAGCAAAGAAGCTTTAAATTATTGGCTTCCGATAGATTGGTACAATGGTGGTATGGAGCATACCACTCTTCATCTTCTATATTCTCGTTTTTGGCATAAATTTTTATATGATAATGGTATTGTTCCTACCAAGGAGCCATATCAAAAGAGAACCTCTCATGGCATGATTCTGGGGGAAAATGGAGAAAAAATGTCCAAATCCCGTGGCAATGTTGTCAATCCAGATGATATTGTTAGAGATTATGGTGCAGATACCCTTCGTACCTATGAGATGTTTATCGGAGCCTTCGATCTTAGCGCCTCCTGGTCTGAGGATGGTGTTAAAGGCTGCCGTCGTTTCTTAGAGAGAGTATGGAAGTTGCAGGAAATTGTAACGGATGCTGAAGGTTATTCTAAGGACCTTGAGACTAAGATGCACCAAACCATTAAGAAGGTAAGCTCTGACTTTGAGAACCTGAAGTACAATACTGCAATCGCTGCTATGATGGCCTTGATTAATGACTTCTATAAGAAGGGAAGTGCAACAAAGGGCGAATTAAAGACCTTAATTGTACTTTTAAATCCTGTGGCACCTCACATGACAGAAGAGATGTGGGAAAAGCTTGGTTTCGGCGGAAGAATCTATGAGAGCACCTGGCCAGAATATGAGGAGGCCAAAACCATAGAATCTACCATTGAGATAGCTGTTCAGATTAACGGAAAGACCAAGGGAACCATTATGATTGGTAAGGACGATTCTAAGGATGAAGTTATTGCAAAAGCAAAAGATGTGGTTGCTGATAAGCTAACTCCAAACATCATAAAAGAAATTTATGTTCCAGGAAGAATTGTAAATATTGTGATGAAATAATATAAGAGAATAGATCACAAGTGAATACGGAGTATGTGAATATGGAAGTTAAAATGGCGTAGGTAGTGGAAACATTATCTGCGCTATCTTCTATTGAACAAATAAGTGTGGTATCATTGTAGATATATTAAATTGATTATAAATGAAAAATGAAGCTAGGAGTTATGATATGGACTACATGATACGAGAAATTAAAAAGGAAGAATATCCAATTTTAAAAGATTTTTTATATCAAGCAATTTATATTACTGATGGTGTAGCACCACCACCTAAATCTATAATAAATTCTCCTGAATTGCAAGAATATATTATTGAGTTTGGAAGTTCAAAGCATGATAGGGCTTTTGTCGCAGAGGTAAAAGGAATGATCGTCGGTGCTGTATGGGTACGTATAATGAATGATTATGGACATATTGATAGCGATACTCCTTCTCTAGCTATGTCGGTGTATAAGGAATATAGAGGTTTGGGAATTGGAACTGCACTATTAAGAGAACTGCTCTCAGAATTAAAATCAAGTGGGTATTTAAAGGTGTCCCTGTCTGTTCAAAAAGATAATTATGCAGTGAAAGTATATGAGAGAGTTGGCTTTGTTGTTTCAGATGAAAAGAAGGAAGAATACATTATGATAGCTCATTTGAATTAAAATGAAAATAATCTTATAGGGCTATTAATAGGAACCCTAGATGTATACTAAAAATGTGATTGAATAATCCCGTAATTACCATTATAATTATTAGACGTAAAACATGCCATTATTAGGAGTAAAAAACTTGATTGGGAATGTGGAAAAATGGAGGTTACTTATGAGAGAAGAACTAATAAAACAATATTTTCAAATGTGGATAGATAAGAATAGGGAAGGCTTTGATGAGGTCATTCACAAGAATGTATTTTACAGTGAAAGTTTTGGCCCAGAATATCATGGGTTATCCCAGGTTAAGCAGTGGTTTGATGAGTGGATAGTTAAGGGCACGGTATTAGAGTGGACCATTAATCGTTACATAGAAAAGGATAATCTTTCCATAGTTGAGTGGTATTTTGCATGTGAATCCAATGATAGTGTCGACGCACTTAATGGTGTCTCCCTAATTGAATGGAGTGAAGACAACAAGATGCTATCTGTGAGAGAATTTCAGTCTAAGGCAATGCATTATATGCCATACAACTAAATTTAGGAAAATACAATAGTAATTATGCAAATAAAAACATAATTTATAGGTAAAAAAACTGCAAATTGTATAAAAAAATATTTTCCTGCTTGTTAAGTATATAAATATGTAGTAGTATATGACGTATTAGTGAGAATATCTGCATGTGATAAGGAGAATGCGTCATGGATTACATAATCAAAAGATGCGAATACGAAGAGCTACTAGATGTTGCTCATCTATACAATGAATTATCCAGAGAATTAAAGCAGTTAACGAAAGAAGATAACACAGACGAAACGCAAATTGCTGACTATACAATGTTAAAAATACTCAGAAGTGCCATTAAGGAATGTAATTTAATTATTTTTGTTGCTAAGGATGAGACTAAGGTGATAGGATTTATATCAGGAAGCATTAAGAAGGGAGAAGCTCTTATTTCTGGTGGTAATCCAATTGGATATGTAGAAGGAGCCTATGTATTGCATGAATATGATGGGGAAGAGGTTCTATTCCAGCTTGAGGATAAGTTGATGATGGAATTTAAATCTCACAAAGTAAGTTTTTGCGGAATAAATGCATCCAATAAGCTGAAAGATGGTACCGATCATTGGATGAGTGCAGGCTATCAAAGCTATAGAAAGTTGAAAAAATCTAAGTGCCATTAATCATTGGGAGTAATGATACATGAGAAGTATGGAATTTAAGATGGAACGACAAGGTCTTGTACAAATTGGTGATCAGGTGGAGATACGAGAAGGAAAACTTCCATCTTCTTACTACTATGTTGTGGAACCTGCAGTTGCCATGTCAGGAAATTATACCCTTCGTGAGAGATTAAAGTCTAATAGTGGAGTGATAAGTGATATTAAGGAAACATCGAAAGGCTTTTATATCACAGTAGATTTTGACGAATAAAGATCGAATTATTATTAATGACAGAAATATAATAGGGTTGAAGTAGCATATTCAAGAATGTTACTTCAACCCTTTGGTTATTTATGAACCAGAAACAGGGTTCTTTTGATTTTATGTAAACAAAGAAAGGAGCATATAACATACAGTTCCTCCGCCTATACTTAGGAAAGTGTTGTCCATTAGCTTGTGGAGAAGAATAATAACTAGTGTGGTTATAAGCTCTGGAACTCCATATGGAGAAGAGGTAACGGAAACATTTTTAAAACAATACACTACAAGCAGGCCAATGACAGCGGAGGGAAGACGTTTACCTAGATATGCGATGTATGGTGGAACCGGCCTAGTCTCCGGAAATATAATAAAGGGGAGAAATCTTGTTAGCATTGTGGCCAGAGCAATAGCTCCAATGATTACGATAGCTTGAATACTAGTTAGTGTCATATGCGCCCTCCTTTTTCTGCTTTGGGGTATCAAGCTGTTTTCTAAAGATAGTAAGTATCAGTAGAATACCAATCATGGAGGGAATAATAAAATTATCCGACCCGAAAATTACGAGGCATAATATGGAGATACCAACACCAAGAAGTGCAGAAAATCGGTTGGAATGTTCCTTCCACTGATTTAAAAAATTAACTAGGAATAGAGCGGTTAGGACAAAGTCTAGGCCATTTGTTTGGAAATGAATCATATTTCCAATTAGTCCGCCAATTACAGAGGCAATTACCCAGTAAGAATAATCAAGTAGGGAAATAAACAGATAGAACCATTTTTTATCAACATCCTCAGGCACCTTTATGGTACTGGTAATAGAGAATGTTTCGTCACACATCAAGTAGATAAGTATGCCCTTTATTTTCCCAGTGCCTTTGTATTTGGAAAGTAGAGATATGCCGTAAAATAAATGTCGGGCATTTACCATAAGACTTAAAAAAAATGCAGCTATCGGATGAAATACGGTAGTTAGTAGCGTAATAGCTACAAACTGCATACTGCCACAAAAAGCAATTGCGCTCATAAGAAAGCACCAAAGAACTCCATAACCTTTGGAGTTCATTAATATGCCATATGCTATGCCAAGAATTGCAAAACCAGTTAAAACGGGAAAAGTTTGTGGAAAGGCGGCTTTAAGAGCCTTTTTCTTCGTGCTCATAGGTTTCTCCTTATGTAGTCATGATAAATTTCAAATTAATATAACATATATTTTCTCAAATGTAAATTGAATAATTCATATAGAACTGAATATAAATGTATAAATGACAAGTGGGTGATATAATGAGTCGAAATCAATTTGTAGACGAACATACAATTAATATTTTTAAAGCTGCTTTACCTTATGTAGGACCGCAGGTACAAGGTGGAATGAATGTAATTTTAAAGGCGAATGATTTGATGAACACTTTTCAAGACATGAATGTCCCTGGTGAGCTTTCAGCTATGGGTTTGAACAATGAGCCAAAGGATCCAGAGTTGCTGTTAACCAGTATTCGTGGAGCATGTCTTCCGAGAGAAGCTGAAATGATTGATAATATGTTAAATTTCATAAAAGCAAGGAAAATATTTAATGCCTATCAGTCCTATAATCAAAATATTTTGCAGGCAGCGGAGACGGATAAAAACAAAAAAAACAGTGGGGATAATAATAACGGACTTCTGGACTTTTTAATGACGCAGTTAAGTCCAGAACAACGTTCGACCTTTGAGATGTTTAATATGGTTATGAATTCTATGTCAATGGATGGGAATCATTCTTCCGGTCAGGAGAAAGATGCATCCCAACAGGTGTAAAGGAGAGGAATGTCTATGGATAGCAGCTGGTTAGAAGATCCTATCGTAAAGAAGATGGATCCAAGAAAAAAGATGGTTCTGGTGAATCTGGTAAATGAGGTAGAAGGAAAAAATATGAATCAGGGTTTTAGCGCCCTAATGAATGCCAACAGGCAGTTAAGCAAACAGGGACTTAGCTTTACACCTGATGAAACTAATTTGTTGGTAAAGCGTATCTCGGCGAATCTGTCACCTGAGGAACAACAGAAGGTACAAATGGTAATGCAAATGGTTAATCAGAGGAAAAAATAAAAAAGATGGCTCTGATTTTTGAGAGTCTTTCTACTTTATACAAAAGGCCTTCACACTTTAGCGTGAAGGCCTTTTGTATAAATAAAAAAATATGATATATTGACAATTAATATAATTCGTTTTAATATAGAAGTAGCAAGGCAACGTACATAACATAAAGAGTAGTAATATTACTACTACACGTTTACTAAAAGGAGGTCAATACTAATGAAAGCAATTTTATTAGGTGATGCAATGATCCATGGTGATGGGTTTGAAAAAGCATGGATCAAGTATCTCAGTGGGTATGGAGACAATATCATCGTAAGTGATTGGGAGACAAGCTGGGATAAACTTCAGTACAGAAGACTTGAGGTGGAAAAGAGAGGCCCTGAAATTGAAACCGTTGATGAAACTATCGAAAAAGAGGGTAAAGACGCGGATATTCTGATGGGTTTATTTGTACCAGTATCTAGTAAAGTTATGGATGCAATGCCAAATCTTAAAATCGTAGGAGTTTCAAGAGCAGGTTTGGAAAATGTTAATGTAGCAGAAGCAACGAAAAGAGGCATCTTAGTATTTAATGTACAGGGACGTAATGCTCATGCAGTCTCTGATTTTACTGTCGGTATGATGTTGGCTGAATGCAGGAATATTGCGAGAGCTCATTATGCAATTAGGAGTGGAACGTGGCGCAAAACTTTTGTGAACAGTAATGTAGTACCTGAATTAGGCGGAAGGACAGTAGGATTAATCGGTTTCGGTAATATTGGCAGACTTGTAGCAAAAAAACTATCAGGATTTGAACCTAATATTCTTGTTTATGATCCATATACTTCGGAAGAAGATATAAAGAGCATTGGTGGAACCAAAGTAGAGTTAGAGGAACTTTTAAAGAACAGTGATATCGTTTCAGTACATGCACGTTTAACAGAACAGAATAAAGGCATGATTGGTGAAAAAGAGATTTCACTAATGAAGTCAACCGCATATTTTATCAATACTGGAAGAGCAGGGTTGGTTGATCAAAAGGCTTTGGCAAGAGCATTAAGAGAAAAAAAGATTATGGGTGCAGCTTTGGATGTATTCACAACTGAGCCGATTGAACCTGATAGTGAGTTCCTAGATTTGGATAATGTTACACTTACTACTCATATTGCTGGAACAACTGCAGATGCACTTACCAATTCTCCTTATCTTTTAGCTGAGGATATAGCAAAATTCTTAAATGGAGATAACGCTAAATTTATTGTAAATCGAGAAGTTTTAGATAATGAAAGCTTTACATCATGGTTAGAAAATATTAGGAAATAAGGAGATAAAGTTTTATGCTTACAAACCTAAGCGATATTCTTACTCTGGCATATGATAATAAATATGCTGTTGGATCCTTTAACGCTTATAATTATGAAACCTTTAAGGGGATCATTGATGCTGGTGTTGAAACAAATACACCAATTATAGTAGCATTTGGGGCAAAGTATCTAGAGAATATGTCTTTGGAAACAGCAAGCTCCCTTGTTAGAAGCATCGCACAAGAAATATCTATTCCGGTATGTCTTCACCTAGACCACTGTAGTGACCTAAATACCATATTCAGAGCCATAAAAGCAGGGTTTGGATCTGTAATGTATGACGGTTCTGCACTTCCTTTTGAAGATAATCTTAAAAATACTAAGCTTGTATGTAAAGTTGCCCATGCTAGCAATGTATCCGTAGAAGCTGAATTAGGAAGTATAGCAGCAGGAGATAAATCTCATGAAGGCAAATCAACAGACATCGAAGCCTATACGGACCCATTGGCAGCAAAAAGATTTGTTGAGGAAACAAAGGTTGATACATTAGCTGTATCAATAGGTACAGTTCATGGACTATATAAAGGTAAACCAAACATAAGAATTGATATTTTAAAGAGTATAAATGAAAATCTTGCAATACCGTTAGTTCTTCATGGCGGGTCAGGTACACCTGAAGAGGATATTTTAAATTGTATTGCAAATGGAATTTCAAAGATTAACGTTAATACAGAAATATCTACATATACAATTGACAAAACGACCGAATTTCTATCAGAGAAACAACCACATCTGTCTGTATTGTCTTTGAATCAGATAGAAAATGTAAAAGAAATAGTAAAAAAGTACATTTCATTTTTTGGAAAGTAAATAGTTATTGATATCTTTACTATTTATGGGGTTTATGAAACAGTAAAAATGGTTACGGTCTATAGAAATCACTAATGACACTATAATCATAATAAAAATACTTAGGAGGTAGTAGTATGGGCTTAGGAGGATTATTAATAGTATTTGGTATATCATTGGCTTTTGTTTTGTTATCTATCATCAAATTTAAACTTCATCCATTTTTAGCATTGATCATTGGCGGAATTATTATGGGTATATCAGCTGGTATGAAATTAACCGATGTTGCAAACGGCCTGGCAAGTGGCTTTGGTGGCACAATGGAAAGTATCGGTATCATTATCATTCTTGGGGTTGCCTTAGGAAATCTTCTTCATCTTTCAGGTGCTACTGGACAAATAGCATCATTGATGCTTAAGCTTACTGGACAAAAGAATACCCCATTAGCAGTTTGTCTGACTGGTTATATAGTCTCTATCCCTGTATTCTTTGATGCAGCATTCGTTATCTTGATTAACCTGGTTAAATCTCTATCCAGAAAAGGAAAGATACCATTTATATCATTAGTTACGGCTCTTTCTGTTGGATTAATAACAACCCATGCACTTGTAATTCCTACTCCTGGGCCTATCGCA
Organism: Bacillota bacterium; assembly: GCA_023413555.1. Taxonomy (GTDB): domain Bacteria; phylum Bacillota; class Clostridia; order Lachnospirales; family Lachnospiraceae; genus KM106-2. The sequence goes on from JAEZPG010000063.1 coordinate 46,307, forward strand.
GTAGCAAGTACAATGGGCGTAAATATTGGATGGTTTTTACTATACAGTATTATTGTAAGTTTACCTGCAGCCTTAGTAGGTGGTGTGATATATGGTAAAATAATTGCTAAAACAGAAAAGTATAAGAATGATTTTGCAAATAATTTTGATGATATTGATGAATATGAAAAAGAACAGGCAAATAATACCGAGAAACTTCCTTCTGGTGGATTAGGAATATTCCTTATTTTTCTTCCAATCGCTATCATTCTTATGGGTACTGTTGCTTCCTTATTCTTACAGGAAGAAACAGCAGCATATACATTCTTTAACTTTATTGGAAACAAAAATATTGCTTTATTGATTGGTGTAATAGTAGCTTATTTTTGCCTAAGACCATATATCAAACAATCCTTCAATGATATGATTACAGATGCAGCATCACAATCTGGTATCATCCTTGCAATCACAGGTGCAGGTGGTGCATTTGGTAAAATCATTAATAACACCGGAATTGGAACATTTCTTGTAGAAGGAATGACAGGTTTAACTGCTGGAGCTGGAATTGCTATAATAATAGCTGCTTTCGTAATTAGCCAGGTATTAAGAGCTGCTCAGGGTTCTACAACTGTTGCGCTGGTTACTACATCTGCCATATTTGCACCTATTCTTGCAGGTGCAGCAACTGTATCTCCTATTTTAGTAGGTCTTGCAATCTGTGCAGGTGGTATTGGTTTATCATTACCAAATGATTCAGGATTCTGGGTGGTTAACAGATTCAGTAAATTTACTCTCAATGAAACTATGAAGGTATGGACAGTTGGTGGTACAGTATCAGGTGTAACTGCACTTATTGTTATTGTAATACTGTCCTTGTTTACCAATACATTACCAGGACTACTCTAATATCTACATATATTGATTCATAGACAGTGGTGGGGCTATTGTCTGAAACAATAGCCCCAGTTTGAAAAAGGAGTAGGAGAAATGGAATACATAATAACCATAGATGTTGGCACCATGAGCATGAGAGCAATTATTTATGATATCAAAGGTACTTCTTTGTTTACTTCATCCTTTGAATATCATGCAATATTCTTGCCTGAAGGATTAGTTGAGCAGAATCCAAATGATTGGAAGGAAGCCTTACATTATACATTAAAGGAAGCTGCAAAATACGTAAAAGAGAAAGGCATTACTATTTCAGCAATTGCAGTTACGTCACAGAGAGCTTCTGTAATCCCAGTAGATCTAGAGGGCAATCCTCTTTATAATGCAGTAACATGGCAGGATAAGCGCAGTGTTACCATATGTGAAGAACTTCTGGAAAAAATATCTCTTTATAAGATATATAAGAAAACTGGGCTACGAGCAAATCCATATTTTTCTCTTCCAAAGATGCTTTGGTTTAAACAAAAGGCACCTGAGATATATTCTAAAACATATAAATTAATCGGTGTTCAGGATTATGTGATACACTTGTTAACTGAAGAATTTAAAACAGATTGGTCACAAGCTGCTAGAACTATGCTAATGGATATCTCGACATTTCAATGGGACAGAGAATTACTAAGTATTGCAGGTATCGATGAATCTCTCTTATGCGAATTATGCCCTCCGGGATCCATCGCTGGAGAACTAAAAGAAGATCTGGCAGAAATAACAGGGCTTAAGCAAGGAATACCTGTCATTATGGCAGGAGGGGACCAACAGAATGCCGCACTTGCACTCAATATCTTAAGTCCTGGTAAAGCGGAAGCGAATACTGGCACAGGTTCTTTTGTAATCGCTTATTCTAATAAGCCAGTATTTGATAAGAAATGCCGTATATTATGTAGCGCGTCTGCAATTCCTGGAAAATGGATTGTAGAAGCAGGCATATTCAATACAGGAGCTATTTACCGTTGGTTTAGGGAGCAGTTTTATTCCGGTGAAAATGCAAATTATAATGTAATGAATAAAGATGCTTCAGAATCTCCTGTAGGTTCCAATGGTGTCATGCTAATTCCTCATTTTGAAGGCAGTGCGGCTCCTTTTTGGAACCCATATGCAAAAGGGCTATTCTTCAATTTGTCTCTTGGAACAGGGAAAGGCGATATGGCTAGAGCAATTTTTGAGGGTATTGCTATGGAGATTGCAGATAATCTATCGTTAATGGAAGTTATTTCCGGAGATATCGATACCATTAGTGTGGCAGGTGGTATGACAAGATCAGACCTATTTAATCAGATACAATCCGATATATTCTATAAAAAAGTTGTAAAATACGAGAATAGTGAAGCTACGTCCTTAGGAGCTACGATGTCAGCGACAGTTACCCTTGGGATATACAGTACATATGAAGAGGCTTTTTCTAATATAATTGGAAAAGAAGAAGTATATCAACCGTGTGCAGAAAATCATATTAAATATGATAAGATTAGATTACGTAAGCATGATTTATACAATGCAATAAATCAACGTGGAGTATATGAAAAATTTATGAAAAAGATTTAGATAAAGAGGCAGTTTCTTAATTCTTATGTGATTTCTTATAAAAGTGTTATGTAATTACTAGGTATAACACTTTTCATAGAGATTATCTTGAGTTATGAAATTGCCTTTTTTGAACTAAGAAAATCCTGTTAGAGCTGTTAAATGTATAAATAGTAATTGCATAAATGTAATTATGATTTTATAATAATAAAGATATCATGTAAAATATACATAAAATAATTCTACATTATAGAAATATTAAATAACTAAGGAGTAAAGCTAATGAACAACATTTTTGTTTTTGATCACCCATTAATACAACACAAAATGACTTATCTCAGAGATAAGAATACTGGGACGAAAGAGTTTAGAGAACTTCTGAGCGAAATAGCTATGCTAATGGCATATGAAGCAACCCGAGATTTACCACTGAAAGAAATTGAAATTGAGACACCAATTGGAATAGCTAAGTCAAAGGTTATCTCTGGAAAGAAATTATGTATAGTTCCTATATTAAGAGCAGGACTGGGTATGGTTCATGGAATGCAGAATTTAATCCCATCTGTCAAAATTGGACATATTGGGCTATATCGTGATCATGATACATTGCAGGCGATAGAATATTACAGTAAATTTCCTGAAGACGTAAAGGAAAGAGAAGTTATTATTCTTGAACCAATGATTGCAACTGGAGGATCGTTGTCAGCAGCAGTTAAAATTATTAAAAATAAAGGTGTAAAAAATATTAAAATAATGAGTATATTAGCAGCAAGAAGCGGTATTGAGAAATTGGCAGTTGAGCATCCTGACGTAGAGATTTATTGTGCAAACATTGATGAGAAATTAAATGAGTATGGATACATCGATCCAGGATTAGGTGATGCCGGAGACAGACTTTTTGGAACTAAATAGTATATGATAAATAACTCTATCAAAAACAGTATGAATTACTTCGGTATAATCTTGTGTTGCTAACTTGTATGCTTGAATATTATAGAGGATAATGGAGGTAAAAAGATGACTGGAAATGTTTTTTCTTTAATAAGAGCGAAATATAATACGCTATCTCCATCCCAAAAGGTTGTAGCTGATTATATATTAGATAATTCTAGTGAAGTGATACTTAATACATTAAATGAAGTAGCATCCGCTTGCGGAGTGAGTGAAACTACCGTTTTAAGATTTTTACGTAAGATAAATTATAATTCATATCAATTATTTAAAATATCTTTGACACAAGAATTATCAAAGGATAAACCTAATATA
>JAEZPG010000076.1 GCA_023413555.1 Bacillota bacterium
AGTCTTAGCCTACATGAACTCTTATATACAGATTTAAAGGTGATAGACATTGCCAGTGAATATAAATTTGAGTATGAACAGTCCTATATTAGAGCATTTAAACAAATGTTTCTCATGACACCCTCTCAGTATCGCAAGCATCATTGTCAATTGACCATTGAGCAAAAAATTGATACAAATTGTTTGGAGGATATTGGACAAGGCATTCTTGTGCAACCGTATATGGTTTTGGAACCGATATTTTATGTACAAGGTTTGCAAGCAGAGATCGTACATTCGGAGAACTACTTAAAAAAGACTACTAATCAGTTGGCTGAGACTTTCCTTCGTGATTATCATTCTAGGGTTCCTAATAAGGTGAATGAAAATACTTACATAGGCTTGGTTCGTTATAGAGATCATCAGGAATATAGTAATGATTATGTAGCGTGTGTAGAGACAAAGGTGTTAAACTCCATTCAGGAACCATTTGTTCAATATACCATTCCAACTGCTGAGTGTGCAGTATTTCGGTATATTGGATTACATAATCCTCATAAAACATCCTTTCAGACATTATGTGATTTATATCAATATATTGATAATTGGATGATTGATACTGCCTACACACATCCATATCCATACCATTATGAAAAGATGAACTTCTTAGTTTGTAGTGACGATTACTGTGAAATGGATATCTATATGCCTATTGCCTCAAAGCCATAACAACTTAATATAGGAATTGGTGCAGATGTGATTTGTTAGTTATAAGAACTAGTAAAGATACCATCTGTACTTTTTATGTTAACAGTAAGTGTCCATCACCCAGTGAGGCGTCGAGAGATAATGGGATAGTATGATCAAGCAGAAAACCAACTGGACTAGGTATCATAGTGATATACTATACTAAAATGATGAGTGTATAAAAGGAGGATATTGTAATGTGGTATGATGAGATGTTTAAAAAGATGGAAGAGGAAAAAGACGAAGAACAGGCTGTGAAAATGTCAGCGTACATGAAAAACCAGTTCCCTTTCTTAGGGCTACCAAAACCAAAGCTTGCAAAACTGATGCAGTCCTATATTAAACAGGCTGTTAAGTTAGAAATGATTGATTGGGATTTTATATTCCTTTGCTGGGAAAAGGAATACCGGGAAGCTCAATACGTTGGAGTGAATTACATCTATAAAAGTCAAAAGAAGCTTACAGACCGAGATCTGCACAATATAAAGAGGCTAATAGTTACGAGGTCTTGGTGGGATGTTACGGATAGCTTAGATGGGATAGTTGGACTTCTGTCAGAGAAATATCCTTCCATTCATGATGAGATGCTAGTATGGAGTGTGTCAGAGAATATCTGGCTAAGGCGAGTGGCCATTGATTACCAACTGCAATTAAAGGAAAAAACGAAGGTGGAGCAATTAGAAAAAATCATTGTCAATAACCTTGGCACTAATGAATTCTTTATCAATAAAGCAATAGGCTGGAGCCTTAGAGATTATAGTAAGGTTAATCCCGATTGGGTAGCCTCATTTCTAAAAAAGTATGAACAAAGATTAGCACCTTTAAGTGTAAGGGAAGCAAGTAAATATTTATGAAAAAAGTGCATCCTAACGCCCTACTTATTTGTATTCATAGTAGAAAAGAAAAAAGGAGGTAGAAACATTGGAGACATCAATGACGAAGGTTGTAGAAAAAATGGACTTGTACGGGAACACCATTTTCCGAGTTGCATTCACTTATATGAAGAATATGCAGGATGCAGAAGATATCCTGCAGGATGTTTTGTTAACGTACATGACCAGTAATCCTACATTTTTGAGTGTTGAACATGAAAAAGCCTGGTTTCTAAGAGTAGCCATTAATAAGGCTAAAAATAAGTGCCATTCTGCAGCCTTCCGTTTGCGTGGTGACTGGAAGGAATCGGACAGTTATAGTGATGCGTATCAATGTAATGATGTGTTGGAAGCAGTATATCTGTTGCCAACCAAGTACAAAGAGATTATCTATCTCTACTACTATGAGGAATACTCTGTGAAAGAGATTGCTGAGCTGTTACATAAGAAGGAGGCAACTGTAAAAAGTCTTTTAAGGCGTGGCAGAGAAAAGCTAGGTAGAGCGTTAAAGGAGGATTATCAAGATGAATACTCAAATCAAGAAAGCATATGATAAAATTTATGTGGATGTTCATACGAAGCAAAGAGTGTTAGAAAAGCTTGAGAAAAGAGCTATTCAGAATGAGTTTATTGAGGAGAATCAACCCATAATGAACGTAAATCAGAAAATTGAAAAAGTAACGGTGACGTTAAATACCGATTCGAAGAGGAAATATAAGAAAATCATATCAGTAGCAGCTTCCTTCGGAGTAGTGATGATTATGGCAGTTGTCGGAGTGTTTTCCTTAACAGGAAGACAAAAACAACCCGATTCCAATACGTTAGTCGGTAAGGTGGATATTACAGCAAAGCCAAGTGAGGCGCCTAATACTATAAAACCACAGCCAAGTAAAGAAGCTAATACTGCAGAGCCAGAACCTACAAAAGCAGCAAATAATGCAAAGACGGAAGCTGAGAAGATTGTAATAACTAAAGAGGAGTTTAAAGCTGGTATTGCAAAAATGAAAAAGGAACAGTGGGGAGCTGAGATACCTAGCATTGTCTATGCGTCAAAAGATTTGATTATTATATATGATTATTGGGGAGTTCTGGTTTTTGATAATAAAGAGAAAAAAGCCTTGGGTGCCTTGGATATTAGAAACTATGAGATAGAAAAAACTCAGAGTAATGGTCTTATGTGGGCCCTGGTTAACAAAAAGGGGAATTATATAAACTTTCATAGAAATGGAACACCAGAATACGACTATTTATTCAATCTAAATAATCTGACATTGGAAAAAGGTAAGGCTTTGGATAGCAAGGATATTTTCAGTAATGGTGAAATGATGGATGAGAAGACAACGGATTATCTAGCAAACAAATATGGTAATCGGTATATGATTTCAACTAATTCTGTAGAAATAGAAAATGGAAAATATGTTACATGTGCTTTGAAGTTACCAGATCCGAAGAAATCTAATAAGTTAGTTACCATGGAAGACCTTGTAATCATACAATTTAAACGTGGAAAAGCCAAAGGTTCAGAAAAAAGTGATTTGGTCAAGTCCTCCGTGAAAGTCATTCCTATTAAGTAAATCAAAAATACCCTACCAGTTGAGAATCATTCATCAACTGGTAGGGCATTTTTGGTTGTTATTACCACAAAAAAGTGATATATATAAAGTATATTATTTATAGAAGCATGAAAGAAAATATGTGGAAATGGAGTGAAATATATGTCAAAAGTATTGTATATTAAAGCGAATGTAAAACCGGAAGGGCTATCTAGAACCTATAAAATAGCAGATGCTTTTATAGAAGCCTATAAAGAAAAAAACCCTGAGGATGAGATTATAACGGTAGATTTATATGAAGAGAAGATAGGTTTTCTAGAATTTGCAGACCTTGGGGCCGTATTTGGACCAAAGAATGAGGAGAGCAGGAACCACCCTATTTTAAAATATGCTTACCAGTTTGCCGAGGCAGATAAGTATGTGGTGGCTGCACCTATGTGGAACTTAAGCATTCCAGCTATTTTAAAGGCTTACATAGACTATATCAGTGTTACTGGCATCACTTTCAAATATACGGAAACCGGATCTGTAGGATTATGTAAAGGGAATAAGGCTTTGCATATAGCAGCTCGAGGTGGTGGATATTCAAAAGGGCAGGCATCTGAAATGGAAATGGGATCAAGATATCTTAAGGCTCTCTTTGCTTTTATGGGAATTGAGGATTTCAATACGATTACAGCAGAAACCCTTGATGTAGAAGGACAGGATATTGATGGAATCGTAAATGAGGCCATTGAGAAAGCGAAAGAAGTAGCAAAGGAATTCTAGATGAATTATACTGCAGGGGAAGTGTAATAGATGAAAGATAATAGGATAAATGAGATGAGTAATATATTTGGTGACAGTATTTCAAAGACCTGGGAGAAGGAAGAACTTCAGTTGCTACAAAATGCTTATGATTTTGCCACTATGGCACATAAGAATGTCACCCGTAAAGGTACAGATATCCCTTATATCACTCACCCTATTGAGGCTGCCTGTATTGCTATGACCATAACAACTAATGTAGAGGCGATAGCAAGGTTTGAAACAGCTTCTTATGAGGCAAAGATTATTGCTTTGGCAGACAAGCTTTCCAATCTTCGTTCCATGGATAGAGACTATAAAGTGATAGGTGAAGAGTTGTGGCAGAGATTCCATCAAAAGGATAAAAATGAACATGGCTGGTATTACAAATCTATGGCTGAGGCGACCAAAGATTTATCTGGCACAGATGCCTGGAAGGAATATAAAGCACTTTGTGGAACTGTGTTTGGAGAATAGAAAGAATGGATGGTAAATAATTAGATAAATAAGAATAGAATTTCTTCTATCAGACAAACTAATCTCTGATATCAAAAATAAGAGAAAGAAAAAAGGTGTCTAAGATATGATGAAATTCTTTAAATGTAATAATGACAGTTTAGTAATTCCGGTTACTTATTGTTTTACCAATGAAGCTAGTCTTACAGATGCTGAAGAGATATCACCTAACACAGTAGAAGCATCTGCTGAAAAGCATATGCCAGTAGTAAGTTGTAGTGGAAATACTATAAGGGTAAATGTAGGAGCTGTATCTCATCCCATGACAGAGGAGCATTCCATTACCTCTGTTATCTTAGAAACTCAAAATGGAGGGCAGTATCAATTCCTACAACATAATAGTGAACCGGTAGCTAAATTCATTGTGGGAGATGGAGATAAAGCTCTCGCAGTCTATGCCTACTGTAATCTTCATGGTTTATGGAAAGCAGATATTGATTAATCATAGAAAAGAAAATGTCAGAGATTAGATACTGACATTTTCTTTTATTATAATTGTGGAAGGAACATAATAACATTTATTTACTGGTTTTTCTTTTGATAATAAGTATTCAAAGAGTATCTCTAAGGCATCATGTCCCTGCCCAAATGGTTGCTGGCTAATAGTAGCAGAGATTATATGTTTACTTAACATGTCAATTGTTGTAGGCAAAGTATCAAAAGAAATAATCTTGATTTCTTTCCCGTGTTCTATGACGGCCTTGCAACCACCATATACACCTGCGCCTGCAAAGAAAAGGGCATTGATATCCGGTCGTCTTTTAAGTAAATCAGATGTAACCTTATAACTTTCTATTTCATCATCCATGTTTTCTACAGTTTCAACCAAGTTAATTCGACCATAAGATTGTTTAATTGTGTCCATAAACCCATGAATACGTTCTTTATGACAAAGTACCAGAGAAGAGCCGGTGATAATTCCAAGATGAATCTCACCCTGTGTAATAAGATTCATAAGACCAGCAGCGGTTCTTCCGCCTTCATAGTAATTACTTCCTACATAGGCCAGACGTTTAGAATTCTCAATATCCGTGTTCACTGTAACAACTGGTATATTTTTTTCATCCAATTCTTCAATCAGAGTATTAATCAGAGGGTCTTCAATAGGAGCCAGAATTAGGCCAGCTATGTTTTCTTTTTCTAACTCTCGTATGGCCTCGGCTTGTTCTCTTGCACTAAAACCGGTTCGTTTAATCAGAACATTTACCCCATAGGATTTCAGTTCGTTCAGTTCAGCATGGATTCCCGATACTATATCTTCAAAGAACAGATTGGACTGGCTGAATAACACAACACCAATGGTATAATTTCTCTTGGTGGCAGCAAGGGCTAGACCAGCTCGATTAGGTGTATATTTCAACATTTCCAAAATATTAAGTATCTTTTTCTCAGTTTCCGGATTTACATTGCCACGGTGGTTAATGACCCGATCGACAGTACCTCTAGAGACACCTGCAAGTTCTGCTATTTCTTTAATGGTTACCATAGAATCCCCTTTATAATCTAAATAATATTTGTATAAGATGGTTTTGTGCACATACACAAGATATGATAAATAGTATCACAAGCATACTAAAATGTCAATTTTCGTCCAACGTGTATATATTATTGAAAAATATTCTTAAATTCTATTGAAAGTTTTTTGAATTATGGTATTCTATTAGTAGATGTGTGCGTGCACATATGATGTGAATAATCTAGGAGGAACGAGATGAAGATTAATCAGATAACAGACAAATCTTTTCAAAAGTATGGAAAGATTGTGACAGGAATTGATTTTACAGAGTTGGTTGAAACGATGCAGAACACCCCTTGTGACAAAGATGTGGTATATCTTCCGTCTGTGAAGGAACTGGAAGCTTTACCAATATTTAAGGAGTTGCAGAGTATCTGTTTTGGAGAACTTCCAATTCAGGTAGGATACTGCAACGGGAATAATTATAAACTAAATGCGTTGGAGTATCATCGGTCTTCTGAAATTGATGTGGCAGCTGAGGATTTGATCCTTTTATTAGGATGCCAACAGGATATCACAGAAGAATTTACATATGACACTTCTAAAGTTGAAGCATTTTTGCTTCCTAAGGGATGTGGAGTAGAGTTATATGCTACCACACTTCACTATGCTCCATGTAATGCGAAAGAGAGTGGATTTCGTTGCGTCGTAGTTCTTCCTAAGGATACGAACCTTCCTTTAGATGAAAAACATTGTAACGGAGAAGATAAGCTGATTACAGCAAAGAACAAATGGCTGATTGCCCATAAAGAGGCAGGGCTTGATGATACAGCATTTGTAGGTTTAGTAGGCGAAAACATAAGTGTAAAATAGGAGGATAAGATAATGAATAATATTCCAAAAGTAAAAGTTGGTATTGTAGCTGTTAGCCGTGACTGTTTTCCAGCATCATTAGCAGTGAACCGTAGAAAGGCATTAGTAGAGGCTTATCAGAAAGCATTTGATGCAAGTGATATCTATGAATGTCCAATCTGTATCATCGAAAGTGAGATCCATATGGTTCAGGCTTTAGAGGATATTAAGCAAGCAGGATGTAATGCACTTTGTGTATATCTTGGTAACTTTGGTCCAGAGATTTCTGAAACCTTACTTGCAAAACATTTTGACGGACCTAAGATGTTTGTTGCTGCAGCTGAAGAGAGCCAGGCAGATCTTATGGATGGCCGCGGAGATGCATACTGTGGTATGTTAAATGCAAGCTACAACTTAAAACTTCGTAATGTAAAGGCTTATATCCCAGAGTATCCAGTTGGTACAGCTGAAGAATGTGCTAAGATGATCAATGAGTTTATACCAATTGCTCGTACAGTAGATGCGCTTGCAAACTTAAAGATAATCAGCTTTGGTCCAAGACCAACTAACTTCTTAGCATGTAACGCACCAATTCAACAGTTATATAACTTAGGTGTAGAGATTGAAGAAAACTCTGAACTTGATTTATTTGAAGCATTTAACAAGCATGCAAACGATCCTCGTATTGCAGATGTTGTAAAGGATATGGAGAAGGAACTAGGAGAGGGCAATAAGAAAGCCGGCATCCTTCCTAAATTAGCTCAGTATGAACTTACTTTAACTGACTGGGTGGAAGAGCACAAAGGCTACCGTAAATATGTTGCAATTGCAGGAAAATGCTGGCCAGCATTCCAAACACAATTTGGATTTGTACCTTGCTACGTGAATAGTCGTCTTACTGGCCGTGGCATTCCAGTTTCCTGTGAGGTTGATATCTATGGTGCATTAAGTGAATTCATTGGAACTTGTGTTAGTGAAAGTGCCGTTACTTTACTTGATATTAACAACTCTGTGCCTGCTGATATGTATGAAGAAGCAATCAAAGGTAATTATGATTATTCACACAAGGATACCTTTATGGGCTTCCACTGTGGTAATACTTGTTCCAGTCTGTTATCCGCTTGTGAGATGAGATATCAGAAGATTATGGCGAGAGCTCTTCCAGTTGAAGTAACTCAGGGAACCTTAGAGGGAGATATCAAACCTGGAGATATCACGTTCTTCCGTTTACAGAGTACTTCTGATAATCACTTAAAGGCATATGTTGCAGAGGGTGAAGTTCTTCCTGTAGCTACTAAATCCTTTGGTGCCATCGGTGTATTTGCATTTTCTGAAATGGGAAGATTCTACCGTCATGTATTGATTCAGAATAATTTCCCACATCATGGTGCTGTTGCTTTTGGTCACTATGGAAAAGCAATCTTTGAAGTGTTAAAATATCTTGGAGCTGAAGATATTGGTTTCAATCAGCCTAAGGGAATGCTTTATAAGACAGAAAACCCATTTTGTAAATAATTAATCTTAAAGAGCCCTGTGGTTTGGCAAATGAATTTGTCATGCCATGGGGCTTTTGTTATAAAAATTCAAGGTATAGGTCTTTGCTGATTGACGCAAAATAACATTATAAGTCAATGTATTTGCAAAGAAAGTAGGAACTATTAGCCATGGAATATTTACAAAATGAAGCTTCTCGATGTCTACAATGTAAAAATGCTCGATGTCAGAACCATTGTCCTATAGATACCCCTATTCCAGAGATTATCCGCTTGTTTCAGGAGGGTAATTATGAGAAAGCCGGTGCCCTTCTTTTTGACAATAACCCACTGTCTGTAGTTACTGCCATTGTATGTCCTCATGAAGATCAATGCAGGGGGAACTGCATACGAGGGATAAAGGGAGAACCAGTGAGTTTTTGCGATATTGAACGGTTCGTATCAGAAGAGTATCTGAAGAGACCAATGAATGCTCCGATACCAAATCATAAGAAAATTGCCATAGTAGGGTCAGGACCGGCTGGTATTACAGTTGCTTTGATACTTGCACGAAAGGGCTATAAGATTACAATCTTTGAGCTAAGGGATAAGATAGGCGGAGTCCTAACCTATGGAATCCCTGAATTCAGACTTCCTCGAAGCATTGTTGAAACGTTGGAGGAAAAGCTTCATGAGCTTAAAGTACAGATAAAGCCTAATACTATAGTTGGACCGGTTATTACCATGGATAAACTCTTATTTGATGGGTATGATGCTATTTTTATTGGAACAGGGGTATGGAATCCTAAAATATTGAATATAAGGGGTGAGACTTTAGGACATAGTATGTATGCCATAGATTATTTAAAGAATCCAAAGGCCTATAAACTTGGAGAACGGGTTGTGGTAATAGGTGCTGGAAATGTAGCTATGGATGCGGCAAGAAGTGCTAAGTATTATGGCTCCAAGCATGTACAAATATGCTATAGAAGAGGATTAGAGAATATGACGGCCACGAAAGCGGAAATTAAGGAAGCAGAAGAGGAGGGAGTTGAATTTACTTTCTATAAGAATCCTGTGGAGATAAACGAGGAGGGTGTTTACTTTGTTACTACCAGAAAGATAAGTAAGGAAGATGGTAGTGATACCATAGAGACAATCGAGGGGAGTAATCAACTTCTGTCTTGTGATAATGTAATCATTGCGGTAAGTCAGATCCCTCAAAGCAATATTGTGTCTACCAGCCCAGAACTGAAGACCAAATATGGACTTTTGGTTACAGATTCCTATGGCCACACTACAAAAAAAGGAGTCTTTGCCTGTGGAGATGTGGTCAGTGGCGCAAGGACTGTGATTGATGCCGTGGTAGCAGCAAAGATTGTAGCCAATAGTATGGATGAGTATTGTCGATACAAGTAGGTATTTGAAGATTTTTAACGGTATTTTAATTGACCTTTATTCTTTCCTTGAGTATAATGAGTTCATTATATCTGTCAAAAAGGAGAAGAGAACAAACTATGGATACTAGCGATAGTACAAACGGAGAGCAACCTCCGACATATGATACATGCAATCATAATGGACATAGTCTATGCTTAAGAGAATGTAAGCTATAGGCTGTGTCTTTTTGTGTATTTTTTGAGAATTTCATGTGTAATTAAGTAAGGAGGATGTTTTTGGACGGTTCATTTTTAGTTATGTTTTTATTACAGGTGTTATTGATTTTATTAAATGCAGTTTTTGCATGTGCGGAGATTGCAATCATTTCCATGAATGACAGTAAGCTGGCGAAGTTGGCGGCAAAAGGGGACAAACGCGCTATCAGACTAGCCAGGCTTACCAGTCAACCGGCTCGGTTTTTAGCTACTATTCAGGTAGCTATTACTCTCTCCGGATTTTTAGGAAGTGCCTTTGCAGCAGAGAACTTCTCAGATGGCATCGTTACATGGCTAATCGGCCTAGGTATTGGAATTTCAGAATCTACATTGGATGTCATTGCTGTATTAGTTATTACTATCATACTGTCTTATTTTACATTAGTATTTGGGGAATTGGTGCCAAAAAGAATTGCTATGCGAAAGGCAGAGAGTCTGGCACTTGGGTTATCAGCTCTGATCAGTGGAATTGCCAAGATATTTGCCCCAATTGTATGGTTTTTAACCGTATCTACCAATGGTATATTACGATTACTACGGATTGATCCTAATGCCGAAGAGGATGACGTAAGCGAAGAAGAGATTCGAATGATGGTGGATGTAGGAAGCGAAAAAGGAACGATTGACCACCAGGAAAAAGAATTCATTCAGAATGTATTTGAATTTGATGATATTTCTGCTGATGAGATTGCCACTCATAGAACGGATATCAACCTTCTTTGGCTAGATGACTCCATTGAGGAGTGGGACAAGATTATACATTACAGCCGCCATACTTTATATCCAGTTTGTAAGGAGACCGTAGACAATGTGGTTGGTGTACTTAACGCTAAAGATTATTTCCGTATAGAAACTAAGACCCATGATACTGTTATGGAAAGAGCAGTGAAACCAGCATATTTTGTGCCAGAAAGTGTTAAGGCAGATGTGTTGTTTCGTAATATGAAGCAGAATCATTGTAATATGGCCATTGTCTTAGATGAATATGGTGGAATGACCGGCATTGTTACGATGCATGATTTGATTGAGCAACTGGTAGGAAAATTAGGAAATGAAGGAACACCTGAAGAGCTTATGCCATCAATCGAGAAGATCGGTGAATGCACTTGGAGAGTACATGGAAGTGTTCCTTTAGAAGAAGTCTCCCAAAAGCTTGGTGTCACCCTTCCATGTGAAGAGTATGATACTTTCAATGGTCTGATTTTTGACGCATTAGGAAGTATTCCTAAGGATGGATCTGTTGTAGAGGTAACAACAGCAGGACTTGTAATTAAAGTACTTAACCTGAAGGACCATCAAGTAGAGCAGGCGATAGTCAGTGTACAGAAGTGTAGTCATGAGGAAGAGGAGGAAAGTACTCACTAACGAGTGCTTTCCTCCTCCTTTACGGTTTTTGTGAAGAATAAGCGATTGCGGGACTTACCAGGAGACAGCAAAGACCACTTATCATTAATGATAAAAAAACTTCTGCAAACAGCCTTTCATTTAGTGGTGAGAGTGCTTCATGGCATCTGCTTTTGTCTCATGGATAGTACCAAAAGGATGAGTTGGTGGTGCATAGATAGAATAAACCTTTAATGGGGCATTACCGGTATTTATAATGTTGTGATAGGTGCCAGCTGGTATGATTACTGCATAGTCTGAATTCACCGGGATGTTGTAATCAAGGCAATTTTCTTTGGTTCCGAACATAACCGTTCCCATACCTTCTTCTATTCTTATAAACTGATCCAGGCTAGGATGAACCTCTTCGCCAATGTCTTCTCCAGGATTAATGCACATTACTGTTAGCTGTAGATGATTTCCTGTCCATAAGCTAGATCGAAAGGCTGTATTGATATTGGTTGCCTCATGGATATCAAATACAATAGGTCTTGTACCATAATCTGTATAGGATTGACATGTTTCAGAAGGGTTGGTGCTGTAAGTGAAATTTTTTCCACATCGTGGGCATCTATAACGATTATTCTTGTACAACTGTATATCTCCTTTATGTTTCTATACAATATTTTACGCGTATGGAAACATAGTGTGAAACAATATAATACGTATAGGAGTACCATGGTCGTTCAGCTATATATTCGACACTAATATATTTATTTCTAAAAAATGTGCACAACTGAGTATTTTTCATCATATCTTATACTAACCAATGAGAAATGGGATAATGAATGTGAGTGTATAAGGAAAGCACCTATAGAAAAAAATATCAAGGGAAAAGAAGAATTACCATGTGATAGTAGTGTTAAATTGAGGAGCCCAACTTTTTCCTCATAATATTGAATAGTTAAGGAATGAATAGAATGAGTGCATTGCAACTTTTCAATTTTCGAGCAGATTATTCTACTGTGGAAGGTTCTGCTCTACCTTTTGAGTTTGAGTTAGATAACGAGAAGTCTGTATTAGATCCACCAGAAGGAATCAATCAAAAATTTGTATATAACGTAAAGGGAAAGGGTAAAGATAGTGTGAGTCTTAAGGATTTAAGCTATTTCATTCTTTCCATTGATCCAACCATACACTTAGAGGATATTATAAACCCTGTAATGACATTAAATGGGAACAAATATAATAACGGGGAACTGAGTGTGGTAGATGAAAGAGCAAATGACGGTGGTTATGGATTAAAGGTTGTTTTTAAACCTACATCCTTATCCAAGTTAAAATCTACTATGTTTACCTTCGCTTTCGAGTTGGCTAAGGCGGTACCTATTGGTTCTATAGGTTTACTGGTTAAGGGTGGAAGTCAAATGTTAAATAGCTTAAAAATTGGTGGACCAGTTTTTGAAGAATTCACTGACCAAGATACTATTGTATCTAGAAGGATTGAGGTATGTACACCGATTGAAATAACTCCTACTGTAAGACGTGGATGTGTAACAACACAAAGTTATGGGTTGCCAGTAGTCAGTACAATACCATGTACAGGAACTTCACAAAAATGTAAGTTTTATGTAAGGCAGACTATGCGTGTAAGAATACCATTAACCTACTCTGCTACGACAGTAGTGGGAACTTCAACAACTAGCTTTGGAATGGCAGAGGATACTAATGTAACTGAGTTTATAGAAGATACTGAGTGTATCGATTGTGCTGAAGAGACAAGTGATTTATAAAACAATCTGTTCTATTATGGGGGGAGAACACATAAGTTGTGTTTTGTCCCCCATAATAATTGGTTAAAGATAAGTTAGATAATAAATTAATTTTAAAATTACTACTGATGTCAGCATTTTATGCCGATAACATAGATGTTACATATAGACTGATTTTATCAGGTTTACAAAGGGGTTAAATAATAAATGATAAATCTAGTTGTAAGTACATATATGTATAAGATATTTGTTTGGAGTCGTTGGACAGTTTTACTTATGGGGTTTCTTATTTGTATTCTTCTTATAATTATATGCTTTTTATTGGCCAAACTTAAAGTTGAGAAAAGGGTAAATCAGGAAATAATAAACAGAGAGGGTAAGTATAAGAAAATTCTAGAATTGTCTGATGATGTTATCTTTGAATATGATATTCAAACAGACATTATGTATCACACAGACTTCTATAAAACTTTATTTGAAAGAAACCCTATCATTTATAATTACACTGAGGCACTTGTGGAATTGCCCTATGTTCATGTAGATGACAGAGGGGCTTTTAAAGATTTTTGTAAGTCATTACATATAGGGAAAAGTAATTTTATATATGAATTTCGGTTATTAAGTAAGAATGGTAAATATGAATGGTGCCATGTAAATGGAAGTAGCTATTGTGAGGGTATGAGATTGCCTAATAAAGTTGTTGGCAGAATTGTAAATATTGATGCACATAAACGCGAATTGGATCGACTACGTTTTAAAGCTCAGAGGGATCTGATGACTAACGTATATAACAAGAATACAGCCAGAGAAAAGGTTAATGAGATTCTTAAAAAAGGAAAGAAGTATGAAAGACATGCTTTGTTTGTGATTGACATTGATGATTTTAAACATGTAAATGATACATATGGTCATCTTCAAGGGGATCACGTATTGACAACCATAATTACGAACATGAAAAATCTTTTCCGTGAGGAAGACATTATTGGTCGAATAGGTGGAGATGAATTTGTTGTTTTAATGAGAAATGTCTCTGGGAAAGATCAAATTGTACATAAGGCAGAAGATATTTGTAAGATATTTAATCAAGTATTTCGATATAATGAGGAAACAATGCAGGTATCGTGTAGCATAGGTCTTGCTGTTTACCCTATGGATGGAGTAACCTATGAGGAATTATTGGAGCATGCAGATATAGCTTTATATGAAGTGAAGTCTGATGGTAAGAATAGTTATATGAGGTATGGTGATTTGGGTGAATAAGATAAGTAGCGTAGAGAGCGAATAACGGACGAAGCTGTATATAAAGTAAGCGATTGTTCCGGCACTATGCTAGAATAAGGAGACAGTCTGAATAATGACTGATACAGGATATTTACTTTATGATTAGAGAATAGACGGGTGATAATTTACCCGTCTATTTTATGTTAATTCCTTTGTAGTAAATATCCCTGCCATCTTTAGAATCAGTAGATATATACTACAAAAACCGATTGCACATAGTAAAAGAACCAAACTAGGATGTATCATCATTGCGGATGCTAGACGTTCATAGGTTAGAGAGAAGATAAATCCCAACAGCGCTACAATAATTCCTGGTTTGATCAACCAATCTATAAAGTGTGTCTTTAGGTGAATGTGTCTGCTGACTGCTGTATAGTCTAATATCGTAATGCAAAGTTGACTGATTAAGTTACCGGTGAGATATCCATAAATCCCATATTGTGGGATAATAAAGATAACCACTAGGATACGAATCACAACTCCTATTATGGAGTTGAAAAAGGTTATCTGCGCTTTTCCTAGCCCGTTAATGATACTACTTAAAGTAGTGGTAAGGTATAAAAATGGACATAGCCAAGCAAGGCTTACAATAAAGCTTCCAGACATGGCATTGTGATAGACCACCATACCAAGAGACCTACCAAAGGTTACAAAAAATCCAGTACTCAATACGCCGATGAGCAGACAATATTTGATGGATATAGAAGTCGTTCGTTCAATCATACTATGATTACTTTTAGCTTGCGCCTCAGAGATGGCAGGTAATAATAATACGGAAAAAGAATTTGGTATGGCAGAAGGGAAAAGAATAAATGGAATTGACATACCAATTAAGATACCATATATACTTAAAGCTTCGTTAACACTTAAACCAGATTGCCTGAGCATAATGGGAATAAGTACGGCTTCTATACTGTTTAAGACACTTAAAAGAAGTCGGTTGCTGGTCAGTGGTACGGCCTGTTTAAGTAACTCTCTGAAAATATGAGGCATTTTGGTAACGCGTTGCTCTCGTTTTATGGTAACTTCATCTGTCTTTTTTGATTTATAATGTTTGTTACGTTCCCTATAAAGGTTAAGTACATTGAAGGTACAAGAGGTAAGTTCTCCCATGACAAGGCCGAGAACAGCCATCTCGCATGTGATAGAAGTATTGCCGTCACCAACTATATAAGAAATTGCCAATACAAAGATCACACGTGTTATCTGCTCAATGAGTTGCGTGCTAGCTGGAACAGAGGTTTTTTTCATTCCATAATAATAGCCATTAATACATGAGGTAATTCCGCAGAAAGGAAATGCTAAGGAAAGCATCCTAAGACCTTCTGCACAGGAGGGTTCAGATAGAAGCCTGCCTGCAATAAAATTTCCAAATAGATAAACTAATCCACTTAAAGAACAGGCAATTGACAGAGAGCAGATGAGGCCGACTCTTAGAATTCTAGTTATATTGTGGTTATGTCCTTCTCCGTATATGCCAGTCTGTGCAGCGACTAAACGGGAGATAGAGGTTTGAATGCCTGAGGCAAAGAGGGTGAAGCAGATCCCGTATACTGGAAATATAAGCTGGTAGACACCCATGTTTCTCGCCCCTAAGGCATTGGAGAGTATAATACGGTAAAAGAAACCTATAATTCTAGTTATGAATCCGGTAACAGTCAATATTAAAGTCCCTTTTATAATGGAGTGTTTGCTCATTTATAGACCTATAGTCAAACTTAGTTAGTTAAGTATATTCACCCCCATTAGAAAATATTTGTACTTGATAAAATACATTCCATAACTATTGACTATAAGAAAAAAGAATGATACTATTACGTTAGAAAACCTATTAAAATAGTCGGAATTAAATTACTCGGAATTAAAATAGTCGGAATTCATATACTATGTATTGGAAAGAAATTTGCTAATAGAGTTTTCACTAGGTAGTGATATTTTACAAACTTGAATCAGTAAGGAAGGTGAGAGACACCATGAAGCTTTCGACAAAAGGAAGATATGGACTAAGAGCTGTTTTGGATCTGGCTTTACACTCGGAAGAGGAAGCGGTTGCTTTAAGTAGTATTGCAGAACGTCAAAGTATTTCTATCAGCTATTTGGAACAGCTAATTGCCAAATTACGCAAGGCTGGCATTGTAGAAAGTAAGCGAGGCGCTCAGGGTGGTTACAGTCTGGCAAAGCCGGCGGCAGAGATATCAGTAGGTGATATCTTAAGGGCATTGGAGGGAGACCTTCATCCGGTCGATTGTGCAGAAATCAATGGTGGGACTTCCACTTGCAACAGTTCTGATTTGTGTGTTACCAAGTATGTCTGGAAACGTATCAGTGATAGTATTGATGCAGCAGTAGATGCTTTGATGCTGTCGCATCTGGTAGAAGAGGGAAAAGCACTTAGGGCTGAAAAGGAATCTGGCCGCAGTAGTGGTTGTTCCTGTTAGATGAGAAAACAGATTATATTAGGTTAGATAGAAAATAATAATAGGAGATGAGCAATTATGGATAAAAAAGTTATTTATTTAGATAATGCTGCGACTACACCAACAAAGCCAGAAGTTGTGGAGGCAATGCTTCCATACTTTACACAGAAATTTGGGAATCCATCTAGTATTTATGAGATAGCCGCTCAGAATAAGGGTGCTGTGAACCATGTAAGAGAGACAATCGCCAATGCATTAGGTACTAATGCAGAAGACATCTATTTTACAGGTGGTGGTTCAGAAGCAGATAACTGGGCATTAAAGGCAACTGCAGATGCATATAAAACAAAGGGGAATCACATTATTACTTCGAAGATTGAGCACCACGCTATTCTTCACTCCTGTGATTATCTTGAACAGCACGGCTTCGAAGTAACTTATGTCAATGTAGATGAGTATGGTGTAGTGAAATTGGATGAATTAGAGGCAGCAATTCGTCCTACTACAATATTAATCAGTATAATGTATGCCAATAATGAGATTGGAACAATTCAGCCAATTAAAGAAATTGGAGCACTTGCTAAGAAGTATGGTGTTTTGTTCCATACAGATGCAGTTCAGGCATTCGGTCAAGTACCAATAAATGTGGATGAGATGAACATAGATATGTTAAGTTCCTCGGGGCACAAATTAAACGGACCTAAAGGAATCGGTTTCCTTTATATTAGAAAAGGCCTTAAGCTTCGTTCCTTTATTCATGGTGGAGCTCAGGAGAGACATCGTAGAGCGGGAACTGAGAATGTACCAGGCATTGTAGGCTTTGGGAAGGCAGTTGAGCTTGCCATTGCCACTATGAAGGAACGTACGGACAAAGAGATTCAGTTAAGAGATTATCTGATTGATACTGTCCTAAAGGAGGTTCCATTTACTAGATTAAATGGCCATCGAACCAACAGGCTTCCCAATAATGCGAATTTCAGTTTCCAATTCATTGAAGGAGAATCCTTATTAATTATGTTGGATATGAACGGAATATGTGCATCCAGTGGTTCTGCCTGTACCTCAGGCTCCTTGGATCCATCCCATGTACTGTTGGCTATTGGCCTTCCTCATGAGATTGCACATGGTTCCCTTCGTCTGACGTTAAGTGAAGACATTACCATGGAGGATATCCAGTTTACTATTGATAAAATCAAAGAGATCGTAGCACGTCTACGTTCCATGTCACCATTATATGAAGATTATATGAAGAGCATAGAAAGAAAATAAACAAATTCTAGGAGGTAGTATTATGTACAGTGAGAAAGTAATGGACCATTTCCAACATCCAAGAAATGTTGGTGAGATAGAAAATGCTAGCGGGGTAGGTACTGTTGGTAATGCAAAATGTGGAGATATCATGAGAATGTATCTGGACATTGATGAAAATGGAATTATTAAAGAATGTAAGTTTAAGACCTTTGGTTGTGGAGCAGCAGTTGCAACCAGTAGTATGGCAACTGAGCTTGTGAAAGGACTAAGTATCGAAGAAGCCCTTAAGGTTACCAACAAAGCGGTTATGGAAGCTCTTGATGGACTTCCACCTGTAAAGGTACATTGCTCTTTGCTTGCAGAAGAGGCTATTCATGCAGCTCTTTGGGATTACGCTGAGAAAAATGAAATTAAGATTGAAGGCTTAAAGAAACCAAAGAGTGATATTCATGAAGATGAAGAAGGCGTTGCAGAGCAGTACTAATAACCAGTCACTTAAAGGAGTACCCGGATGGAGAAGAAAAAGGTTGTAATAGGTATGTCTGGTGGAGTAGATTCCTCAGTAGGAGCCTATTTGCTAAAAGAAGCAGGCTATGATGTCATAGGTGTGACGATGCAGATCTGGCAAACTGAGGATACCTGCTCCCTGGAGGAAAATGGGGGCTGTTGTGGTCTTAGTGCAGTAGAAGATGCTAGACGTGTGGCTGCTGATATTGGAATTCCATACTATGTAATGAATTTTCGTGACGAATTTAAGAATAATGTGATCGATTATTTTATTGATGAATATATGCAAGGGCATACTCCAAATCCATGTATTGCTTGTAACCGTTATGTGAAATGGGAGTCACTTCTTAAGCGTTCACTGGAGATAGGAGCAGACTATATTGCTACTGGACATTATGCTAGAGTAGTAAGACTTCCTAATGGACGGTATACCTTGAAGAAATCTGCAACTGCAGCAAAAGATCAGACCTATGCCTTATACAATCTAACACAGTACCAGTTAAGTCATACATTGATGCCTGTTGGAGAGTATACTAAGGACCAGATTCGTGAGATTGCAGATAGAATCGGACTTAAAGTAGCTAATAAGCCGGATAGTCAAGAAATCTGTTTTGTATCCGACAATAATTATGCCCGGTTTATTGAAGAGAACACTGGGAAAAAGACGGTAAGTGGTAATTTTGTAACACCAGAGGGACAGGTAATCGGTACTCATAAGGGAATCATTCATTACACTGTAGGGCAGAGAAAAGGCTTGAACTTAAGTATGGGCCATCCCGTGTTTGTTGTGGCCATTCGCCCTGAGACCAATGAAGTTGTAATAGGTAATGCGGAAGACGTATATTCTGATCGACTTATTTGTAATAAATTGAATTTTATGACAATAGAAGATTTGGATGAAGACATGCAGGTGACTGCCAAGATACGCTATAGCCATAAAGGTGCAGAAGCTGTTATCAGAAAAATAGAAGAAGATAGGGCTGAGTGTATCTTTAAAGAACCTGTTCGGGCAATAACACCTGGACAAGCGGTGGTATTTTATGATGGTGATTATGTTGTAGGTGGAGGCACTATATTATAACTTCAAAGAAAGTTGCATAAAAATTATGCTTTTATCTTTAAAGATAATTATAATATGTCGATAACTTATAAGAAGGACTAGAAGTTTGAGACTTACAACGTTCTTATATAGAAATGATTATAGAGGAAGGGGGAAGCATAATGTCAACCAATAGTATTTCCTATTTATTCGGTAGTTATAATACTACCCCTATGGGTTTTAACCTATATAGTTCTTTAGGAGATTATTCCTCAATTAGAACCGGAAGCTATAAAAAGTTATTACAAAGCTATTATGCAGAACAGAAGGCTGCTACAACTTCGTCTAATAAGAATGTAGATTCCGTAGAGAAAAAGTCTCTGCTTGAAGTAAATAGTAGTGCTGATGCCTTGGGTGAAGCAGCCAAAAAGTTGACTTCCGGTAATTTGTTTGAAAAAACAGATATTACTACCAAGGATGACAAGACTGGGACCACTAGCACCACCAAGGATTACAATCGAGAAGCTATAACTAAGGCGGTAAAAGATTTTGCAAATAGTTATAACGATACAATAGCATCCGTAGGTGAAGTGGACACAGCTAGTGTTCTTCGATTAACTTTATTTATGACGAACCAAACTTCAGCCTATAAAAATAGTTTGTCTAAAGCTGGAATTACCATCGGATCTGACAATAAGCTTTCTGTAGACGAAGCTACTCTGATGAAGGCTGATATCAACGAGCTTACGACTTTGTTTACTGGATTTAATTCTTTCGCTTCTAAAACTGCTTTTAAGGCTAGTAGTATAGTTAGTGCGTCAGCACAGGCAGTTGGAACGAAAACCTATACAAAGACGGGTTCGTACGATCTGACCAGTTTGTATAATAGAATCGATACCTCTATATAAGAACATATCCATGGCTTCCTGTTTTTTAGGAAGCCATTCCTTATAGGGCTCATCTACCCAAATGTATAAATTATGGACAAATTTGGAATCCTATTGTACAATAATTCGATAATCTAAACATTACAGGAGACTTAGCAATATGAAATTGTTATTTGCATCAGATATTCATGGCTCTATTTACTATTGTACAAAGTTAATGGAGGCTTATCATAGGGAACAAGCAGAGAAAATGATTCTATTAGGAGATCTTCTTTATCATGGTCCTCGCAATGATCTGCCAAGGGATTATGCCCCAAAGGAGGTAATTACGCTACTTAATGCTAATAAACAGGAACTCCTTTGTGTAAGAGGGAATTGTGAAGCGGAAGTGGATCAGATGGTGCTTGATTTTCCGGTTATGGCTGATTATATGCTGTTGTTTTTAGAAGGAAAAACCGCTTTTATTACCCATGGACATAACCACAATTTGGATAATTTGCCACCATTAAGGGAAGGAGATCTTTTAATCCATGGTCATACCCATGTGTTAAAAGCGGTGAAGGAACATAGCATTCATTATTTAAATCCAGGATCTGTATCCATACCTAAAGAAGGAAATCCTAATAGTTATATGATTTATGAAAATAACTGCTTTACTATAAAGACCTTAGAGGGCGATGTTATATTAACTTATGAAATATAATATTTTATAGGTCTAAGTAGATAGGCTTTCTATCTTCAAAGACTGTGTACTGAGTAAAACCAAGGCTTAATAAGAGTTTTCTTGCTTCGTTAAAATAGTAAGCAAGATGCTCCGGCTTGTGGCCATCAGATCCTATGGTCAGGATGGTACCACCTAGTTCTTTATACTGCTTAAGAATCTCCGGGGAAGGGTGAGGTCTGCCAAGACCATATTTATAACCGGCGGTATTTACTTCGATACCTTTCCCCATGGAGATAATCTTCTTTAGGATTTCATTCAATAAATCCCGATACAACTCATAATTATAATTAGCTCCTTTAGAAGGACCATAGCGAATGATGTAATCTAAATGACCATATACATCAAAATTGTCAAAACAGCTGATGGTATCTAGAATGGTTTCAAAATAAATCTTATATCCTTCTTCTTCCGAGATACCGTCCCAATATTGTGGATAATATACATCCATATCATCAACCAAATGACTTGAGGCAATGACAAAGTCAAAATTATATTCATTCAGCAATCTGTTGTAGCGCTTAGCTAGATTAGGTTTCATACCACATTCAATTCCCATTAATAGCTTAATTTGATCCTTATATTGTTCTTTTAAATCAGCTATCTTATAAACATAATCCTCCGGCTCAAAGATGAATGGAAGATTATAGATCTTAGGAAAATCATAATCCATGTGATCAGTGATACAAATTCGTGTAAAACCAAGAGATATGGCTTTTTCTATCATGGATTCCATAGATGCATCAGAGTCTGAGGAAAAGCTAGTGTGAACATGATAATCTGCAGTAATCATAGATTGCTCCTCTCTGCTTAGTCAGCTTTTGTTATATTTGAAATGTCCGGCTCAATTAGGAGGGAATAGTTGGTATAGTAAACCACAAATCCAGGCTTCCCACCATTTGGCTTTTTGACATTTTTCTTCTGGGTATAATCAATTTCAACCTTAGGAGCATTGGCTCCTTTCGAATAATAGCCTGCTAATCGACCTGCTTCCTCAAAGGTGCGATCGGGAAGCTCCTCTCCATTAGATTTGACAATAACATGGGAACCAGGCATCTGTTTCGCATGGAACCACCAGTCATTGCCGGTGGCGAATTTAAAGGTAAGTTCTTCGTTCTGGTAGTTGTTTTTTCCTACATACATATGATAGCCATCGGATGAAATATAGTGAAATGGCTTACTGTTGATTTTTACCTTTTTACCAGGCTTTCCACTGGAAGCCTTCCGTCTCATTTCTCCACATTCGATTAGTTCCTCTTTAATTTGAACCAAATCATCTTCGGATAAGGCAAAGCCCAGAGATGTGCTAATGGATTCCAAGTGATCTAATTCGGCCTTTGTCTCCATAATCTGTTTACTTAATGCTTCAAAGGTACGCTTTAGTTTATTGTAACGGTCAAAATATTTTTTGGCGTTTTCAGAAGGTGTTAAATCCTCATTTAGTGGGATTTTAATCTCCTCATTGGTGTAGTAATTGGTACAAACCAGTTCTTTACTGCCTTCTGGAAGATGATAGCCATAGGTATTAATCATTTCTCCGTATATTCTGAATTTATCCCGTTTTTCAGTATCCTTTAGCTGTTTTAATTGTAAATCATATTTTTTGACATTTCGTTCAATTGAATTGCTAATGATACGACGTAAGTCAGTGGATTTCTGTTTCATTCTACTTACGGTATTCTTGTCTGCATAATAGGTTTCTAATACCTGTGAGATAGAAGAGAATTCCTTTGTAGTCTTTCCAGAATAACAGGTTAGAGAGATACAGGAAAATTCTAGAGGTTCCTTTCCTTCATATATAATAGTAGGGAAGTAATTGGATTTTTTAATGTCCTCTGTCAAATGATTGATCTCTGAGTAAAGCCTGAGACCTTCGCATTCGCTTAAAGCAACAGCAGAAAGACCACTGTCTAAGCTGGCCCGGTAACAAAGCTCATTGGATATAAGAGGGCTATAGCCTGTCAATGAGGTGTATAATGCTTTGCAAAGGGGCAGGGGTTTTTTTAAGACGAGATTCTTAAAGTCCTCAAACGATAGGGTAAGTGGGTCAAACTTATCTGTGGTGTGAGGAACAAAATATGGACGTCCAGGTAGTACTTCTCGAACTGAGCTGACTAAACCGGAGATATGTTTGATACTGTCTACAATCTCCATATCTGAATCGCAGAAGATAATGTTACTGTGCTTTCCCATAAGCTCAATCATCAAATGCTTAGTGCATACATCTCCTAATTCATTGAGATGCTCCATCTCTATATTAATGATTCGCTCCAGTCCAGGTTGAGTGATAGATATGATTTTCGCACTATTTAAATGTTTTCTAAGTAGCATACAGAAGTTTGGAGCCGTAAGAGGGCTTGGCTTATTGTTTTCTGTAAGATAGATCAGTGGCAAGCTGGCGCTTGCTGAAATTAGTAGTCTGTATTGCTCCTTATTATTTTTTATAGTGAACAATAGTTCATCTTTTTCCGGTTGCGCAATCTTATTAATGCGGCCATTTACTAAGGTGTTACTAAGCTGTGCTACTATATTGGATACTACAATGCCGTCTAATGCCATAGTTATTCTCCTTAAAACTAAACTTATGAAGCTAATTCTATCATAGGGTATCATTTATTTCAATGATCTTAGGTGGGGGTAATTGTTTATATAATTTTCACACATTTTATCTTGACGTACTAAAAAAATAGGGTATCATTAAATAATAGCATAGGAGGAAAGCTTATGAATAGTGAAAATAATTATGAAAATGTTAAGGCTTCCCTTGAAGAACAACCTAATAATAACAATCAGGAGGGTTCTGGGGAAAGCTGGATGCCAATAGATCATAACCACAATTCCGTAAATGATGAGATTCCAAAAGAATTCAGAGCTGTGGAACATAAAATGGAGGAGCATCAATCAGAGAATTTTGACCCTAATGTATATTATAGAACTCAACAGGAGAATAATTCTGCTGAAACAAATCACGAGAACGTTGAAGATGAAAAAAAAGCCTCATTTTTTGGTTTACCTATGGGATCAGTCAGTCTTCCAAAGATTACGTCGAAGGAAGAGGCTAGAAAGGTTTTTTTCGGGCAAAGGGTCACATATTATGAGAAATATTATACAAAATTACAGGAAACAAAGAAAAAAATAAGTTGGAATTGGGCTGCCTTTTTCCTCAATGTATATTGGTTCTTTAGCCGTAAAATGTATGCATATGGGATATTGGCTATGTTCAGTAAGGCCATGTTTACTTTGGTAGGATATAACATTTATAACAATATGGCAAATACAAATATTCAGTCCTTACTGCTTCCTTGGGCTATCATGTATATGTTAGTGGATATAGGAGTTGGAATGTTTGCCAACTATCTCTATATTTCTCATATGGAAAGTAAGATTGTGTATCCTGGGGAGACCGAATTGTCCAACGATGATTTGGTGAAAGTAATTGTAATGCGTGGTGGATTTACAATGTCAGGCATATTAATGTGTTTCTTATTATCTGATTTGGTTATATATGGGCTACAGTATTTGATGACTTTGATATAGGTTTGTCTAAGAAACAGATTTTCCAAGGCAATATGAGGTTATACTGTAGGGTACTCTTACTTGACTTAGGAGGTAAGTTTTAATATAATTAATTATGTTTGGACAAATTTTATATCATAAAAGAGGTTAAATAATAACGAAGAAGGTAGCCAACATGATAAAAAGTATGACAGGCTTTGGTAGAAGTGAGCAATCTACTAAAAGTAGGAAGATTATTGTGGAGATTAAGGCAGTAAATCATAGATATTGTGATATCACAATTAAGATGCCAAAAAAGATTAGCTTCTTTGAGGCTGCCATCCGTAACTTGCTGAAGCAATATATTCAACGAGGAAAAGTAGATGTTTTTATTAACTATGAAGAGTACACTGAAAGTAAGATCAGTGTGAAATACAACGAGGATATTGCCAGAGCATATTATGTAAATATAAAGAAGTTAAGTGAAGATTTTGGTTTAGAGAATGACATGAAAGCGTCTGTCTTGTCTAGATATCCTGAGGTATTTACCCTAGAGGAACAGGATATTGATGAAGAAGAGGTATGGAGCTTTTTGGAAGGTGCGATTATGGAAGCGTGTGAGCGCTTTGTAGAAACTAGAATACTCGAAGGAGAGCATCTTAAAAATGATATTTTCAAGAAATTAGATGCTATTCGTTCTAAGGTAGATTTTATTGAAGAACGTGAACCACAGATTATCAAGGAGTATCGTGAGAAGCTGATGAATAAAGTTCAGGAACTTTTGGGAGATACTAAGATTGATGAGGCGGTTCTGGCGACTGAATTGATTATTTATTCTGATAAGATTTGTGTGGATGAAGAAACGGTTCGTTTAAAGAGTCACATAAATCATACCAAGAGTACCTTAAACGAAGGTAACAGTGTAGGAAGAAAGCTTGATTTTATTGCGCAGGAAATGAATCGTGAGGCTAATACCATTTTATCCAAGGCTACTGATTTAGAAGTATCCAATACGGCTATTGATCTTAAGACTGAGATAGAGAAGATTCGTGAACAGATTCAAAATATTGAATAGGGTGAAGAGATTGAACCGATTAATAAACATAGGATTTGGTAATATTGTTAATGTAGATAGAATTGTTGGCATTATTAGTCCTGAGGCTGCACCGGTGAAACGAATGGTACAAAGTGCAAAAGATAGTGGATTAGCTGTGGATGCCACCTGCGGAAGAAGAACTAGAGCAGTGATTGTTATGGATAGTGGTCACCTGATGTTATCTGCTTTATTACCGGAAACAATAGCTGGCCGTGTAAATCTTAAAGTTGAGATAGAGATGAGTAACCAAGTGTTGAAAGGTGAAGATAATGAGTAGAAAAGGTGTTTTAACTATTGTTTCGGGATTTTCTGGTGCAGGAAAAGGAACTTTGATGAAGGCACTGCTGAATAAATATAAGTATCAACTTTCTATTTCTGCTACTACGAGATCTCCTCGTGAAGGTGAGGTTCATGGTAGAGAGTATCTCTTTTTGACAAGAGACGAATTTGAGAGTATGATAAAGAATGGTGAATTAATTGAGTGGGCAGAGTATGTGGGGAATTATTATGGGACCCCTAAAGCTTATGTAGAGGAGCAACTAGAGCAGGGAAGAGACGTTATCTTAGAGATTGAGATACAAGGAGCTCTCAAAGTGAAGGAGCTGTTTCCAGATGCCTTGCTTTTGTTTGTAACTCCACCAAGTATTATGGAGCTTAAAAAACGTCTTATTGGACGTGGTACTGAGACCATGGAGACCATAAGTAAAAGACTATTTCGGGCTTACGAAGAAGCTAGTTACATGTCGCACTATGATTATCTGGTTATAAATGATGACTTGCAAGAATCTGTAGAACATACGCATCAGCTAATTCAACAGCAACACTATAAGGTTGAGAGAAATCAGATATTTATAGAGGCGATTACAGCAGAATTAAAAGCTATGAAGGAAGGAGCATTTTAATATGTTACACCCATCTTATACAGATTTAATGACAGTAGTAAATAGTGAGGTAGAACCAGGAGAACAGCCTGTAGTTAACAGCAGATATTCTATCGTATTGGCAACAGCAAAAAGAGCAAGACAGATTATTGATGGTGCTGACACTATGGTAGATACCAAATGTCCAAAGCCATTATCAATTGCAATCGATGAGTTATATGATAGTAAGGTTAAGATTGTAAATGATGAAGAGGAAAATTAAACAATAATTTATGAAAGCACTTTCGAGAGAGTCGAAAGTGCTTTCATGATAAACGGGAGAAGCATAAATGGATGAACTAGAGGGAAGTAAGGTGAAAAAGCCCTTTAAATGGATGAACCTATTTATTTATATTGCAGTCGTTATTTTGGCGGCATTACTACTGAATCGTTTTGTACTTCAAAAGGTCGAAGTGGATGGCTCATCTATGCAGGAAACGCTTCACACTGATGATCAGTTATTTGTTGAGAAAGTGAGTTACTACTTTCATGATCCTAGAGTGTATGACGTTATTGTATTCAGGCCATTTGAGAAAAATCAGGATACGTATTATATTAAACGGGTAGTTGGGGTTCCAGGGGATTATATTCAGATTAAGGATGGTAAAGTGTTTAGAAATAAAGAGCCTTTAGATGATCCTCAAGGGGAAGAGTATCTGTATGAAGCCGGAATTGTAAAAGAGGAGATTAAACTAGGCGAAGATGAATACTTTGTACTGGGAGATAACCGTTATCAGAGTACTGATAGTCGTGACAGTTCTATCGGTTTTGTGAAAAGAAAATCTATTATAGGAAAAGCTTTTTTTCGGGTTTGGCCAATCAATACAATTGGAATCATTGATTAGGAAAACGTATGGGGAGGATATATCATGGATTACGAGAATTTTGAGAATGATACGTCAGAAGAAGGATATAAAGATGATTTCGCAAGAGAAATCGTTGATCTTGAGAATTCTGTTGATGAAGAATCAGCGAATGAAGACGCTGAGTCTCAACATATAATTGGAACTGTAAAAAAGAAATCAATTGGGCACGAGATAGTTACGACTCTACTTTATGTAGTAGCAGCTCTTTGTCTGGCCCTTATTTTAAACCGGTTTGTTATACAAAAGGTAGAGGTGTCACAGGAGTCGATGTATGATACTCTGGAAGATGGAGATCAACTGTTTGTGGAGAAAGTTACTAATTATTTTTCTAACCCTAACAGGTTTGATATCGTAGTATTTGAAGCACCAACAGGTAGTGTACTCGATAACGGAAAGTATTGGATTAAACGTGTGATTGGCTTACCGGGAGAGACTATCCAGATGAAAGAGGATGGAGTATATATTAACGGTGAGAAGATAGAAGAGGGCTATGTTGACGGAGAGATGGGTGACCCGGGAATGATAGAGACCCCCATTACACTAGATGAGGATGAATACTTTCTTATGGGCGACAACCGAGAAGTAAGTCAGGATTGCAGAGTGGTAGGTCCAATTAATAAGGAAGCTATGATGGGACGAGTGTGTCTAAGAATCTGGCCACTGGGTAAGTTTGGTACAGTGGATTAAGAAGCAGCGATAATGCTTGCTTGAGACATTAAGTATAGAAAAGGAAGGATAATAGGTATAGAAGCATATGCCATAATCCTTTCTTTTTTAGATTCGCTACAATAAATTCCTTGTCATAGATATGGCCTAAGGGTTGACACTCTATAACAAGAATGATTAATATAATTTTTTAGGAAAGGGATATAATGATTGATACTACTGAGTTATTAGAGAATTTGGATAAATTACATACAACAGTATTGGGTATAGTGCGAATAAAGAGAAACCTTTCTTTAGATACGAATAATGTAGTTGAATGGTGTAGAGATAAAATCTATTCTGCAAATGCTGATATTACTAGAAAGGGGAAAAACTGGTATATAGAGATAGATAATTATCTCATAACAGTAAATGCGTATAGTTACACCATTATTACAGCACATAGGGAGAGAAAATGAACTATACAATCTGTGAGTTAGAAGCGTTTTCAGTGATAGGGCAAGAAGTTGAACTTACCAATTTTCAAAGAAAAAACATAGAAATTAGTACACAGTTTTGGCGAAAGTTTAATACAAATTTGAAAAGGGCATATATATCACAGTCAGGAAATTGGTTTAAATATGCTTTTATGGAGAGGAGAGATGGAAGTCTGTTTTATTATTGTGCTGTTCCCCAAAAAGCAGTTGTTCCAAAGGATTTTGTTTTAAAAGAAATTAAGAAGCAAAAGTATCTAGTGGTAGATCACATTGGTGCTATGGATAAAATATACGATACTTATAGGATAATTTATCAAGAAATACTACCAAATGTAAATTATGTACCGTACAAAGATAAGTTTCTACATTTTGAGAGATACAATGATCGGTTTCATTGGAATAAAGAGAACTCAATGATTGGGATATGGGTTCCGATTAAAAGTTTGTAATCACTATCACATCCCGAAAGTGCCGTACCACCTTTTCTTGGCGCTTTCGGGATGTGAATATCCAATTGAAATCCATCCATAATCCATCTTTTACAACAATTTAGTTGTCCATAAAGAGCAGTCCCACACTTCAGTTGCCAGATTTTCATAGAATTCTGGTTCATGACAGATTAATAGGATACTTCCTTTATATTCTTTCAGGGCACGTTTTAACTCAGCCTTGGCATCTACATCCAGATGGTTGGTAGGCTCGTCTAGTAAGAGAATATTCGTCTCTCGGTTGATTAATTTACATAAACGCACCTTGGCCTGTTCTCCACCGCTTAATACACGAACCTGACTTTCAATATGCTTGGTAGTCAGTCCACATTTGGCTAAGGCAGAACGTATTTCATATTGAGTGTAACCGGGGAATTCTGTCCAAAGCTCCTCGATACAGGTGTTATTTTTGGCACCGGTCATTTCTTGTTCAAAATATCCTTTATACAAATAGTCTCCTAAGAGTACTTTCCCACTTAATGGAGGTATGATTCCCAAAATGCTTTTTAATAATGTGGTCTTTCCGATTCCATTGGCTCCGGTTAAGACGATCTTTTGACCCCTTTCCATAGACAGATTTAATGGTTTACTCAGTGGCTCATCATATCCGATTACTAGGTTTTCTGTCTGGAAGATGTAACGACCAGCAGCACGGGCTTCTTTAAAATAAAACTCCGGCTTTGGACGTTCTGCTGCTAATTCGATGATGTCCATCTTATCTAATTTCTTCTGACGGCTCATGGCCATATTACGAGTGGAAACTCTAGCTTTATTCCTAGCCACAAAGTCCTTAAGTTCACTAATTTCTTGCTGTTGTCTTTTATAGGCAGCTTCTAGCTGGGATTTTTTCATGGCGTATACTTCCTGGAACTTGTCATAATCTCCTACATAGCGATTCAATTCCTGGTTCTCCATATGGTAAATTAGATTTACTACACTGTTTAAGAATGGAATATCATGTGAAATTAGAATGAATGCATTTTCATATTCCTGTAAATATCGTTTCAACCATTCAATATGCTCTACATCTAAATAGTTGGTAGGCTCATCTAATAGAAGAATGTCTGGTTTTTGTAGTAGCAACTTTGCTAAGAGTACCTTTGTTCGCTGCCCTCCACTTAAGTCTGCAACATCCTTTAAAAGGCCAAGTTCTAATAACCCTAAGGCTCTTGCTACTTCTTCCACCTTTGTATCAATAATATAGAAGTCATGAGCGTCGAGAGTATCCTGAATCTCACTAAATTCCTCCATAATACTACTTAGGGTGTCTTCATCAGCTTCTGCCATTTGGTTACATAAATCATTCATCTTTTCTTCTAAAGCAAATAAATGAGAGAAGGCTGAGCGTAGTACATCTCCAATTGTCATCCCTTTAGATAGAACAGAATGTTGGTCCATATATCCAACTTGAACATTTTTTGCCCACTCTACATTGCCCTCATCTGGCATAAGATGACCGGTAACAATATTTAAAAAGGTTGATTTACCTTCTCCATTTGCACCAACTAAGCCGATATGTTCGCCTTTTAGAAGACGGAAGCTAACATCATGGAAAATTGCACGATCTCCAAAACCGTGGCTTAAGTGGGTAACATTAAGTATACTCATTCATAAAACTCCTTTTACTAGTCCATTTTTATCTTGAAAGAAGATAAAATATTCTCTATTTTACACGAAACTGATATTAGTGACAAGAGAATTTTATGTTGAATGAAAAGAAGAGGTTAAGAAAAACCGTCTCTTGGATAAACCAAAAGCCGGTTGATATATTTGTATAACCCTATGGTTTTATGGACAGTTTGGGTCTACTCTTTCATATAAATTTTTGTAATTGCCATATTCAGCTTCTGAATAGATATTAACTGCCATGGAATCTAATGGTATGCTATAGAGATTTTCATAATAATCACAGGTTGATTGATCAACGTTTACACTTAGAGAATGAATTCCTTCGTCATTGTGCTTGCTCTCTTCCATAGATGCGTCCTCCTAACTTCTTATACTGTTATTAGGATTCTTCGAAGTGTCATTTATTATTCATGGATGATCAAAGCATAAATTCATTGATTACATGAGCTACCCCATTGTTATCATTACTTAAGGTAATATAGTCCGCCACTTCTTTCACCTTCTGCTGGGCATTAGCCATGGCAACTCCCATACCGGCATACTGAATCATGGTAATATCGTTATATCCATCTCCACAGCTGATCATTTGCTCCCTAGAGAGGTGTAAATAATCTAATAGTTGGCCAAGGGATTCTGCTTTATCAATATGCAAAGGAACGACCTCCAAGAAAAATGGCTCGGAACGAAAGATATTAAGTCTTCCTTCAAAACGTTCCTTCATTTTTATCTCAACCTGAGCAAGATAATCAGGATGAGCTGTCATTACGCACTTATTGACATCAAAGGTGATATAGTCTAGAAAATCAGGTATTTGAGTATAGGGTAATTTATTAATCCAGGCTTCTTTTTCTATATATTCATCCATCTCAGTAGCTACCAAAATGCTATGGTCATCATAGGTAAGTAAACCGGTTTTATATTCGTTAGCTGCCTGGTAGATCTCAGGGAGAAGGTCGTGGGGAAGAACTTTTTGGTAAATAATCTCATTGGTGGAACAATTAATAATTCGGGCTCCATTATAACTTAATATATATCCTCCATAGTTCTCTAGCTCAAGTTTTTTGGCAACAGGCCAAATACCTGGAGTTGGCCGACCAGAAGCCAGAACTACCATGTGTCCACGTTTTTGAATATTTAAGATTGCATGAAGGGTTTCATTAGAAATGGTTTTCTCTGTCGTTGTTAGAGTCCCATCGATATCTAATACTAGTATTTCGTATGCCATCCTTGTACTCCTTTGCTAAAATAATAATTAATCTTAGCCTTTCTATGGAAGCTTGTCTAGCCTATACGTAAAAAAGAAACAATAGGAGCACTTTTTGCATAGTTTGCAGTATTTTATGCAACTTCTCTTCAGTTGACACTATATATAGCTTCAATTATAATAAAGTTAACGTGAATTAGACATTTTTATAAGAACATGATTAAATATAAAAAATAAATATTATGAGGTGGACGATGAAAAATTTTAGTAACTACAACGATTATAGCAGAAAAGAAGATTTAAAATTTGAATCCAAGGCAGTACATGGAGCTTTAGGTCATGATCCAATGACTGGAGCAGTTAGTTTTCCTATTTTCCAAACCTCTACTTTTCGTCATAAAGGATTGGGCGAATCTACTGGTTATGATTACACACGTTTGCAAAATCCAACGAGACAAGAATTAGAAAGAACCATGGCAATACTAGAGGAAGGGTTAGAAGGCTTTGCATTATCTAGCGGACAAGCAGCTAACATGGCATTATTTACTATTTTAAATCCTGGGGATCACGTGTTATTATCTGATGATATTTATGGTGGTACCTATCGAATCGGAGAAGATATCTTTACCAAATATGGCTGTACCTTTACTTATGTAGATATGAGCAATTTAGATGAGGTGAAAGCGCACCTTACTGAGAAAACCAGAATGTTGTTTATTGAGACACCAACGAATCCAATGATGAAGGTGGCAGATATTGCAGAATTAAGCAAATTGGCTAAGACAGTAGGAGCACTTACTGTAGTGGATAATACTTTCTTAACTCCTTACTTCCAAAAGCCACTTACATTAGGAGCTGATGCAGTAGTACACAGTGGAACCAAGTTTATCGGTGGTCACAATGATGTTATTGCTGGTATTGTTGTAGTTAATACCCAGGAGTTAGCGGATCATATGAGACTTCAGTTAAAATCCCATGGGAATGGACTTGCTCCAATGGATTCTTGGTTGTTGCTTCGTGGCATTAAAACGCTTCCACTCCGTATGGATCGACACAATGAGAATGCAATGAAGGTTGCACAGTGGTTAAGGACCCAACCAAAGGTAACAAAAGTATTCTATGTTGGTTTTGAGGATCATAAAGACTATGCGATTACCAAGAAGCAGACCACTGGTTTCGGTGGTATGATTTCCTTTAATGTGGATAGCTTTGAAACTGTGGAGAAAGTACTTCATGAGGTAGATATGATTATGTTTGCAGAGAGTTTAGGTGGACCAGAGACGTTAATTACCTATCCAAGAACACAGACACATGAGTCTCTAAAGGAAGAGACCAGACAAAAGCTCGGTATTACTGAGACTTTCTTAAGATTATCGGTTGGATTAGAGAACGTGGATGATATTATCAATGATTTAGATCGTGCACTTAATGGAGGCTGTTAGAGATGAAGATTCCATTTACAAAGATGCAAGCCTTCGGCAATGACTACGTATATATTGATGCAATTCATCAAAATCTGCCAGATGTAAATAAACTTGCAAGATTTGTCAGCGACCGACATTTTGCTATCGGTTCTGATGGGATGGTGCTTATCTGTCCATCCACAGTCGCAGATTTTAGAATGAGAATGTTTAATCCAGATGGAACAGAAGGGGAAATGTGTGGTAATGCCCTTCGAAGTGTAGGAAAATATGTCTATGACCATAAACTGACAGATAAAACCCACCTCCGTATAGAGACCCTAGGTGGAATTCAAAAGTTGTGGCTTACAGTGGAAGATGATAAGGCTATTAATATTCGAGCAGATATTGGAGAGCCAAGACTAGATACAAAAATAATCCCTGTGAATACCCCTCTTACCCAGTTTGTGAACCAACCGGTTAAGATTCTAGATGCAACTTTTTATACTACAGCTATGTCTTGGGGGAATCCTCACATAGTAACCTTTGTTGAGGACGTTAGTAACTTTGATGTGGAAGGCTATGGAAAAGCTTTGGAATATCATAGAGAGTTATTCCCTAATAAGACCAATGTTACCTTTGGACAATTTGTCAGAAGAGACTATCTAAAGATGCGGGAATGGGAAAGAGGTACCGGAGAGACCATAGGCTGTGGAACTGGTTGCTGTACTGCTGTGGTAGCAGCAGTTTTATTAGGAATGTGTGACCGTAAGGTTACTGTTGAGCAGATTGGTGGGCCACTTCTAGTGGAATGGGATAAGGAGTCTGGTCATGTTTTTATGACAGGCCCTTCCCACACAGTATTTGAAAGTGAAATAGAAGTTACATTGGAATAATATTATGAGAAGCTGGCATAGGCCGGCTTTTCGTCGTGTCTAACTTTAGGAATTATAGAGCATAATGAAAGTAGAAAATGTTGGATCTTTGCCGTGATAGTAATAAAAGAATGATGGATAGGATGGAAATGGAAGAATGAAGTTAAGAATCTTAGTTGAAAAAATGGAATATGAGGTATTGCAAGGGAGCCTGGACGTGGAAATTAGTGATGTGATTTATGATTCCAGAAAGGCAGTAGAGGGTTCCGTCTTTGTCTGTATTAAGGGAACAGAGAGGGACTCCCATATCTATATGAATGATGTTGCGAAGAAGGGCTGCAGTGCTATAGTAGTAGAAGATGAAGATCATATTTTCCCAGAAGGAGTTACTGTTATTAAGACGGATAACAACCGTAGGGCGTTATCCTTATTGTCAGCAGCTTATTTCGGGTATCCTGCTAAGAAAATGAAGATGATTGGATTAACTGGAACGAAGGGAAAAACTACCACATCTTATATGATACAAGCAATTTTAACAGCGGCTTCTAAGAAGGTAGGAGTAATTGGTACCATTGGAGCTGTAATCAATGGACGTAAGGTGAAGACTGCCAACACTACTCCAGAAAGCTATGAATTACAAAAGCTTTTTCATGCTATGGTGGAGGATGGTTGTGAATATTGTGTTATGGAGGTATCCTCCCAAGGACTTAAAATGGACCGTGTGTCAGGAGTAATGTTTGATATTGGAGTATTTACCAATTTTTCTGCTGATCATATTGGACCTAACGAACATGCTTCCATGGAAGAATATATGTACTGTAAGAGCCTGCTATTTAAACAATGTAAAATTGGTTTAATTAATATAGATGATAAGAATTATTCAGGAATCATCAAAGACCATCGTTGCGAGATCCTGACCTATGGATTGGAACATGAGGCGGATTTAAAGGCCAGTCATCTTGAATTGGTGCGTGAGCCTGGATATTTAGGCATCTCCTTTGAGGTAAATGGGGTTGTAAATGCAACCATTCAAACAGGCATTCCAGGAAAGTTCTCTGTATACAATTCATTGGTAGCCATCTTTGTATGTAAGGAGCTTCGCATTCCAATTACATTTATTCAGTCCGCCCTAGCAACGATCAAGGTTCCGGGTAGGGTAGAAATCGTCCCTGTGAAGGATCATTTTACCATCATGATTGATTACGCTCATAATGCAGCTAGTGTAGAGAGTCTTCTTACTACAATAAAGGAATACAATCCTCCTCGAATTGTCTGCGTGTATGGCTGTGGAGGAAACCGTTCCAAGCTTCGTCGTTACGATATGGGAGAGCTCTGTGGAAAGATGGCCGATCTCTCTATTTTGACCTGTGATAATCCTAGAGACGAGTCTATAGAAGAGATTAACGCAGATATTAAGGTAGGGCTTGCGAAAAGCCATGGCAAATACATCGAGATAAATGACCGTGTGGAGGCCATTCACTATAGCATGGATCATGCAAAGGATGGAGATATTATAATTCTTCTTGGAAAGGGACATGAGCAGTATCAGGAAATTCAAGGGGTAAAACATCCTTACAGTGAGCGTGAGGCAATAGAGTCCTGTAGTAAGGGAAGTTCTTTTCTATCATAACTTCCAATATACTGTATTACAGTATAAGATACTGTAATACAGTATAAAGGAGTGTTGCATTTGAAATTGTACCATCTGCTTGAAAGAATCTATTATACAGTGATAAATGGATCTGTGGATCTTAATATTGAGGCAATTGAGCATAATTCCAAAGAAGTCATAAAGGGCACCGTGTTTGTCTGTATCAAGGGAAATCGGGTGGATGGCCATGATTATATAAATCAGGCAATAGAGAGGGGAGCCTGTGCCATTGTTACAGAAAAAGAAGTGACCGTTCCCGATGGCACCACTTTAATTCTTGTAAACAATACAAAGCAGACACTGGCTTATATGGCAGCAGCCTATTATGATTATCCGGCAGAACGATTGGTGACGATAGGGATTACCGGCACAAAAGGTAAAACTACCACCAGCTATATGATTAGAGAAATTCTGGAGCATGCAGGGATATCCACAGGTTTAATTGGTACTATCGAGGTAATAATAGGGAAAACTAGTATACAGGCAGATAATACAACGCCCGATGCACTGAAAATTCACCATTATCTAAGACAAATGGTAGATCAAGGGCTTTCTGTAGTAGTGATGGAGGTCTCCTCCCAAGGACTCAAACTTTATCGTACTGCTTCCATATGTTTTGATTATGGTATCTTTACCAATATAGCCCCTGATCATATTGGACCAGGAGAACACAAGAATTACAAAGAGTACTTAGAATGCAAAAGTATGCTAATGAGACAATGCCGAATAGGAATTGTAAATAAGGATTCTAAAGACCTAGGAGAGATTCTAAAGGGACATACCTGCAAGGTCAAGACCTATGGAATGTCTCATCAGGCCAACTTATATGCCTATGGATCAAGTTTGGTGCAAAGGCCATCTGAGCTTGGGGTTCAATTCTTTGTTGGTGGGATGATGAATGCCACCATGGAGCTTTGGATGCCTGGATTATCTAACATATATAATGCGTTGGCAGCGATTATGGTGGCAATGCATTTTAATATTTCAGAGAAGTTAATTAAGGAAGCATTATACCAGATCAAGGTAAAAGGGCGTTTGGAGCTTGTAACAGTTTCTCCTGATTTTACAGTAATGATTGACTATGCCCACAATGCCATAAGTCTGGAAAGTGTTTTAAAAACCTTGCGGAGTTATGACCCTGCAAGAATTGTCTGTTTGTTTGGCTGTGGTGGTAACAGGGCAAAAATAAGACGGTATGAGATGGCAAAAGTAGCAGCTAGATATGCAGATGAGATTGTGGTTACCAGTGATAACCCTAGAGAGGAAGCCATGGAGGATATCATTTATGATATTACTAGCACTCTAGATAAAGAAGGAGTAACCTACTATGCAATAGCTGACAGGGTGAAGGCAATCCATCATACCATAGAGATAGCAAGAGAAGGAGATATTATCTTGCTGGCAGGGAAAGGCCATGAGACTTATCAGGAAATTAAGGGAGTGCAGTATCCAATGGATGAACGCACAATCCTATACAATATAAAAAAACAATATCTTCTTAATGAATGATAGAAAGGGAGAGACATGGAAGCACTAACGGTGAAGGAAATAGTAAAGGCAGTAGAAGGTGTGCTACTGTCAGGAGATGAAAATATAAGAATTACTAGTGTATCTACCAACTCTAAGGAGCTTAATGAGGGAGCGTTGTTTGTCCCTATTATTGGTGAACGGGTGGATGCTCACCAATTTATTCCAAATGCGATCGCAGCAGGTGCTAAGGCGGTATTTACCGCTTGTTTCCCTGAAAAGATGGTGGAGGGAGCTGCCTACATTAAGGTTGATAATACCTTACATGCCCTTCAAAATCTGGCAGGATACTATAGAAATATGTTTCGAATTCCTGTAGTAGGTATTACAGGCAGCGTGGGAAAAACAACGACAAAAGAAATGATTGCGGCTGTTCTGGCAACCCAATATCAGGTGGTAAAAACTCAGGGTAATATGAATAGCCAGGTGGGTCTTTCCTTAACATTGTTTGGAATAGAAAAGAAACATCAGGTAGCAGTGGTAGAAATGGGAATGAGCGAACCGGGAGAGATGGAGAAATTGGCAGCTATTGCAAGGCCGACCATTTCGGTTATAACAAATATTGGGGTAAGCCATATCGGTCAGCTTGGCTCCCAGGAGAATATTCGACGAGAAAAGCTTAATATTATTGATGAGAACACAGAAAATAGTGTAATTTATGTCAATGGGCAGGATGCTTTATTAAAAGAATTGGTTTCTTTTCAAGAGAAATTATCCAAAGGAGAGCGGAGTGTTCCATTAGCTGAAAAAACCTGTAGAGCATTAAAACAGACTGCAATTAAGTCTTATGGAATCGGAGAAAGTTTCTCTTATACAGGGAAGAATGTAGCCAGTCAGAAGGAGAATACAATCTTTACCTATGTCAGTGAACGACACCACGAAGAGGTTACCTTACGGGTTTTAGGGGAACATAACGTAATGAATGGAATCGTGGCTCTTGCTATTGGAGAACAGCTAGGAATTGATCCTAAGGTAGGAAAAATGGGCTTATATGAGTATCAGCCAATTGCCATGAGAGGTCAGATTCTTAGAAAGAACGGGCTTGTAATTATAGATGATACCTATAATGCCAGTCCGGATTCTATGAAGAGTGGAATCGCAGTTTTACTATCTTTAGAAGGCGTTAATCGAAGAGTAGCTGTTCTTGCAGATGTGTTGGAACTTGGAGAAGCCTCCTATCATCTACACTATCAGGTAGGTGAATCCATTGTTGAGGATGCACTAAAAGGAAAGAAGATAGATGAACTGGTAGCGATAGGTGAAAGTGCAAAGGCAATCAAAGAAGCAGTAGATGCAGGAAAGGTTGAAATTAAGACCAATTGGTTTGGAAGTAATCAGGAGGCAGTAGAGCACTTAAAGGAAACACTGATGAATGGGGATGCTATTCTTGTAAAGGGTTCAAGAGGAATGCACACGGATGAAATAGTAAAGGTGATATAAAGAGAAAGTGGATATATGAGTGGCTTTTTAGGAGGAAAGTGGTATCCTCGTAGATTTTTAAGGGCTGGAGTAATATAAATCACTTTTAAATGTAATTCTGGCAATAAGATAGTATGTAATGTATCGACATCTTATTACCAGAATTATTTTACAATATTATTGAGGTTATCGCTTATTCTTGTTATAGTACCTTCAAACTCTGAATTGAACAATGGGTATTTGAATCAAAATATAGTATAATAGGGGAAAATGGTCTATAATAAATCAACAGACAAGGAGGTGCAGTGTGTGATATTTGCGGATATAATTGTTGATATAAGTCATGAAAATTTGGATAAAACATATCAGTATACTGTGCCGGAAGAAATAGAGGGTCAGGTTGTCATTGGTTCACTGGTCAGCATCCCCTTTGGAAAAGGGAACAATAAGCGGACAGGCTATGTGGTAGGTATCAGCCAGGAGGCTAATTATCCCGTAGAGAGAATAAAATCTGTAGAGGGAATTGTAGAGGGAAGTCTAGTAATTGAGTCTCAATTGATTCAATTGGCCTTTTGGATGAAAGACAACTATGGAGCCACTATGAATGATGCTCTTAGAACGGTAATTCCGATAAAGAAGAGTGTGAAAAATGTTGAAAAGAGATATATTCATTTAGCTGTAACACAGGATCAAGCATTGGATTCCCTTCGCTTATACCAAAAAAAGAGTTATAAGGCTAGAATTCGCCTACTAGAAGCCTTAATGGAGAACACTACCTTAAGCTATGAGATAGTGACTGGACAATTGAATATTAGTAAGTCAACGATTAAGGATATGGAGAAGCAAGGAATTCTGGAGTGTTCCTCACAGGTGGTTTATCGAAATCCAATCAAGGAACTATCCATGGAACAGACAAGGATTGCTCTTAATCCAGAACAACAGAGGATAGCAACAAGTATCCTTAATGAATTTAATCGAGGAGAGAGAAGCACTTACCTGATACATGGGATTACTGGTAGTGGAAAGACCGAAGTTTACATGGAGATTATTGAAGGGGTTCTGGCCCAAGGGAAACAGGTAATTATGCTGATACCGGAGATTGCACTGACGTATCAAACGGTGAATCGATTTTACCGACGTTTTGGGAACAGGGTGTCCATAATGAATTCCAGATTATCTGCTGGAGAGAGGTATGATCAATGCACTAGAGCCAAAGAAGGTTCAATTGATGTCATAATTGGACCACGATCCGCGCTATTTACCCCATTTCAGAATCTAGGGTTGATTTTAATTGATGAGGAGCATGAGGGAAGCTATAAAAGTGAGAATCCTCCCAAATATCATGCAAGAGAGGTTGCAATAGAACGAGCTAGATTGGCAGGAGCAGCAGTTGTACTTGGGTCTGCTACGCCATCCTTAGAGGCTTATTATC
Organism: Bacillota bacterium; assembly: GCA_023413555.1. Taxonomy (GTDB): domain Bacteria; phylum Bacillota; class Clostridia; order Lachnospirales; family Lachnospiraceae; genus KM106-2. The sequence continues at coordinate 40,231 of JAEZPG010000076.1, forward strand.
ATGCAAAAATAGGTGAATATAAGCTTTATACCATTGACAAACGAGCTGGAGAGGGTACTCTTCCTACGGTGTATGTAGAGGACTTAAGGGAGGAACTAAAGGCCAAGAACCGTTCCATCTTCTCCAGACATTTAAAAGCATTAATCTTAGATCGATTAGAAAAGAAAGAACAGATCATGTTGTTTATAAATCGAAGAGGATATGCAGGTTTTGTCTCCTGTAGAGCCTGCGGGTATGTAATGGGATGTCCTCACTGTGATGTCTCCTTAACTTCACACAACAACGGGCGTTTACTGTGTCATTATTGTGGTTATGAGGTGCAGACACCAAAGCATTGTCTGAAATGTGGATCTCCATATATCGCTGCATTTGGAATTGGTACGCAGAAAGTAGAAGAGTTTGTGAAAAAGGAATTCCCTATGGCAAAGGTCCTTCGCATGGATACTGATACCACCATGGGAAAGGAAGGACACCAGAGGATACTATCAGCATTTGCTAATCATGAGGCAGACATTCTGGTGGGAACGCAGATGATTGTGAAGGGACATGATTTTAAGAATGTCACCTTAGTAGGGATTATGGCAGCTGATCTTTCCTTATATGCCAGTGATTATCGGGCATCGGAGCGAACCTATCAACTTCTTGCCCAAGCAGCTGGTAGAGCAGGAAGAGGTGATAAACCCGGAGAGGTTGTCATCCAGACCTATAATCCAAAACATTATAGTATTGAGTGTGCGAAACAGAATGATTACGAAGGCTTCTATGAACAGGAAATGATGTTCCGTAATTTACTTGGTTATCCACCGGCAGCCAATATCATGGCTATACTTATTACCTCTAAAAAGGAAGAATTGGCAAAGCAGGCTAGTCAGATGATAGCAACTGCAGTGACAGAGGGCTTTGTTAAATCTGAGATAGAAGAATCTCTTAAGGTCATTGGTCCTACTCGTGGCATACTTAGTAAGGTAAATGATATCTATCGCTTTGTTATCCATATTAAGGCCAAGGACTACGGTACACTTAAGGAAATTAAGAACTTTATGGAGGGTTTTGTAGATTATTCTTCCATTTTTTCTAATTGTAGTGTACAATATGACTTCAATCCGATGAGTGGATACTAAAGGAAGGAGGAAATAATTATTAAGTATGACTAAAGGACAATTAGAAGCAAAGATTAGTGAGATAGTCAGTAAGTTTGAAGTGATTAATTCTGGACGGGGTCCAAAGACTATTCGCTCCTATATTATTAGTGACATGATTATCATACGAATGATAAATTATTTAAGCCAGGCTGAAAAGCACATGGCTTCTTCCGAAAAAGGAATTGAATTATTTAAGCAAGTTTATATCTTACTTTTTGAGGAAGGAAGAACTACATTGGAAACAATGATAAAAGAAGCGTTTGACTTAGATATCGTGAGCGCCCATATGGATTTAAGTACTAAAACCGGTGAGAAGGTTATTATATTATCGCTTCTCGAAGATCTTGAGGATAAAATAAAAAATAATGTATCAGTTTCTGTATATCAGTAGGACAGAGACGAATACGTAGAATAATGCGGTTGAATTATGTTGACAATTGGTTCTTTGTCTAATATAATGTCCTAGAGTTCATTCGTACTAGGTAGGGTATTTAATGAAGCAGAAGCATACTCTATACTGTGTATCAGAAGAGAAGATGAGGCTGTAACATGTTGACCATATGTAGTAGCATTGAATGGTAAATGATGTATGATATGTATGTTGGAAGACAAGGCAAATTAGTGTACTAAGTTGTTAGTAAACCGGCGTCCGTTTTTTTCGGATGCCGGTTTTTTGTGTTATTGGCCAGGGAACATCAGCGAGTGACAAAGTCATGAGAGTAAGAGAAAAGCAAATTGGAAGAAAGAAGAGGTATAGAATGGTGCATAATACGATTAAGAAATTCAATTTAAGTCAGGAAGTAAGAGATACATTACACAATAGCAACTCTATTTATTTTCCTAAGTCAAGAGATGAACTTTTCCGCTTATCCTTAGGAGATGAGAACTTAGACCATTTTCAGGTGGCTTATCAGGTACCAGGTATGGGTAGAGTAGTGGAAGCTAATGTAACAAGATGTAAAAATGGAGTTGTCGTTAACTTTGAAGAAGATTATATGAGACGTCGTGACCCAGATTGTATGCTAATTGGTGATCAAAAGCCAACAGATAAACCTACCTATCAAGAGGTTTATGGTAATGACTTTTGTGAGACAAGAAACCAGACTTTGCAGTGGCTAAGTGAACAGGACCTCATTGCAGTACCATTCATGGCAGGTGGAGATACTTATGGTTACGAAGCGCTTTTCATTGGGCCACGTAATGCTGCCTGCTTTGCGGCAGCTCTTTCGGATCTTCAAGGGTTTTTAAGCTATGAAGAGATTGAAGAAGGGTTTACTCCAAGAGCTATTGTATTTTTAGCTCCACCATTTAGGCACACTCATTTTGAGGGTAAGCAGATCGTTGTGCATAATAGAACTGAGCTGGTACATGAAGTATTCTCCTATAATCTATATCCTGGTCCAAGTGCAAAGAAGGGGATATATAGTGTACTCCTTAATATTGGTGAGGAGGAAGGTTGGGTTACCTGTCATGCTTCAACAGTAAAGATAATTACTCCTTATGACAACGAAATTGTTATTATGCATGAAGGTGCTTCTGGCGGTGGCAAGAGCGAGATGTTAGAACCGATTCACAGGCAAATGGATCAGCGAATCGTTATGGCCAGAAATACACTGACTAAGGAGAAAACCTATCTAGATTTGACAGAAACCTGTGAGCTAAGACCTGTTACAGATGATATGGCACTTTGCAATCATGCTATGCAAAATGACAGTAAGAAGTTAGTACTTAAGGATGCGGAAGCTGGTTGGTTTTTACGTGTAGACCATATCACCCGTTATGGAAGTGCTCCTACTCTGGAAAAGAATTTTATTCAGCCAAGTAAACCACTTGTCTTTTTTAGTTTGGACGCTGTGGCTAATTCAACTTGTCTGCCATGGGAACATGTTTTAGATTCCTCAGGTAATCCCTGCCCAAATCCACGAGCAATCCTTCCACGATATATGGTGGATGATATCGTAAATGAGCCTGTGGAAGTAGATGTACGTAGCTTTGGGGTAAGAACTCCACCTACAACAAGGCAAAATCCTAACTATGGAATACTTGGAATCTTTCATATGCTACCTCCTGCCTTAGCATGGCTTTGGAGACTGGTTGCTCCTAGAGGTTACAATAATCCCAGTATTTTGGATACTCAGGGTATGAGTAGTGAAGGAGTAGGCTCCTATTGGCCATTTGCTACAGGCCGTAGAGTAACTCAGGCAAATCTGTTACTTGAACAAATTCTTGCTTCTCCAAGTACGAGATATATCTTGATTCCCAACCAGCACATCGGTGTCTATGAGGTTGGTTTTATGCCACAGTGGATAGCCAGAGAATATATTGCAAGACGTGGAAGTGCAAAGTTTAAACCAGGTCATCTGAAGCAATCTAGATGCACAATATTAGGATATTGCTTAGATTCTTTAAAGATAGATGGTCATTATTTAAGAAAGGCATTTTTACAGCCGGAGGTTCAGCCAGAGTTAGGTGAAGATGGGTATGATGCCGGTGCTAAGATGCTAGTAGATTTCTTTAAAAAGGAATTGGAACAATATATGGTAGAAGAACTTCATCCATTGGGAAGACAGATTATTGAATGTTTTATGAATGATGGTGCACTGGAGGATTATATCGAGCTTATACCGATGCGGTTTTAAGAAAATTAAGATAATATTAAGTAAATTGTCCCCGATTATTGGTTTTTTAGGGGTGATATACACTTGCGTTGGTTTATAAAATAGAGTACAATTACTTCGACATTGTTATGCAATAGACTAAAGGGAGGAAGTAAATTGGAGGATAGAAATGCGCAAAACAAGCATAAGATGCTTGGGCGATTAAAAAAGAGGAAGGTAGGTATAGTATTTCTTGTAATTCAAGCTTTATTAACAATCTGCCTTACTATTTTGCTTATACAATTTAAGTTTTTAAAACCATTATTTATTATTGGAATCGATGCAGTATTAGTTATTTTTCTTGTTTTGATGATATTAGGTCAAGGGTGCCGGGGAAGAGCTCATATTTCTTTTAAAGTAGTGATAGTACTTTTTTGTGTGATGCTTAGTATCGGTAGCTATTATGTATATAAAACATATGTTACAGGAAATGTAGTAACAGATTCCAGGGAAGTAGATTATTTTCAAGTGATTGTTCTAAAGGAGGATCCTTCTGAGACTATCAATGATGTGAAGAACGAAGAATTTGGTATAGATATAACACAGAAAAATGATTCTTATCATAAGATTATTAATGATATTCAGACCAAGTTAATCTCAGCTATAACAACAAAAGAATACGTAGATAGTCCTAGTATGGTAGAGGCTTTATATAAAAAGGAATGTAAGGTAATCCTTTTAAATACTGCGTTGATGGCTAATATTGAGGATATTTACCCTAATTTTAAGAAAGAAATAAGGGTCTTGGATAGCTATGAACATGTAACTAAAAAGAAAAATGATAACAAGGTCTCTAGCATTACAGAGGAGCCATTTAGTGTGTTATTGTCTGGTAACGATACTTATGGAGAAATCTCTGCAAAGAATAGAAGTGATGTAAACGTAATTGCTACAGTTAATCCTAAGACGAAAGAGATTCTTTTAACGTCTACCCCTCGTGACTATTATGTGCAGACTTCAGTTTCCGGTACAGCTTATGATAAACTGACGCATGCCGGTCTTTATGGAGTGGAATGCTCTAGGGATACTTTGGAAAAACTATATGGAATAGATATTAATTACTATGCTAAGGTTAACTTTACTGGATTTAAGTCTATTATTGATGCTCTTGGCACAGTTACAGTACATTCGGATCGTGACTTTGTTGCACAGCATGGGGAAAAATTTAAAGAAGGAGATAATGTTGTAGATGGAGCGAAAGCGTTGGCATTTGTTCGTGAGCGACATGCATTTCCATCTGGAGACTTACAACGTAATAAAAATCAGCAGGAACTTATCAAAGCTGTGATAAAAGAGGCAGCTTCACCTAAGATCTTAAGTGGATTTAGTGATATTCTTTCCGCTGTAAAAGATAGCGTTATGATGGATCTGTCTTATGATGAGATTGTTTCTCTTGTACAGATGCAGTTAAGCGATGGTGGAACTTGGCACATTTCTACCTTCGGAGTAAGCGGTGAGGGTGGTTCTAGAACGACCTATACCAATCAGAAGAAAAAAGGTTATGTAATGTATATGGATGAAGAAAAGATAGCCGAAGCTACTGGTTATATTAAGCAGGTATTAAATGGTGAAGTTCCAAGTATAAAGGAAAAGTAAATGATTAGGAGCTGTGGGAACACAGCTCCATTTTTGGTAGTGTATCTGGTGGTGCACGTTTTTATCCATGATCTGGTGGAACCTGAAGGAAAGTGTAGGCAAGTCTATGGTCTGCGAGCAGAAATCACATATGGTAATACAGGATGGTATAGTTACTACACAGAAGAACTTGTATACTTTAGTTACGACGTGATGAGAAGGATGAATTTTATACGAATCTATTGGTACAATAGAAAGATATGTGTGAAATGTGAAGTGTAAAGATTAAAATTTGTATAAATTGAATAGAATCTTTAAATCTATCTTGATTAGAAAAATAATATAATGTATGATATATATGGAACCCGTTCCATGCAAAGCTATATTTTAATTGAGGGGGATTATATTATGTCAAGTATTAAAGATGTTGCAAAAAGAGCAAAAGTAGGTTCAGCTACGGTTTCCCGTGTCATAAATAATACAGGATATGTCTCAGAGGAGACCCGTGAGAAAATTTTGAAAGCAATTGAAGAACTAAATTACACACCGAATGAACTTGCTAGAAATCTATTCAAGAAAAAGGCGGGTATTATTGCAATTATTGTGCCGAATATTGCACACCCATTCTTTTGTGAATTTGTAAAATGTGCAGAAGAAGAACTTTTTAAAGCTGGATATAAGGTAATGTTGTGTAATACGGCAGAAAAGGAAAATGTAGAGCACGAATTTTTAGAAATGTTAGAACGACACATTGTAGATGGTATTATTACAGATGTTCATACTCTGGACGTCGAAGAATATAAGCATATTGATAAACCTATTGTTGCATTAGATAGATATTTAGGAAAGAACATTCCGGTAGTATCTGTAGATCATGCGGAAGGTGGACGTTTGGCTGCAGAAGAATTATTAAGAAATGGATGTAAGAAGGTACTGCATTTTAGAGGTGCCGAAATGTTTGAAGCTCCATTCTTAGAGAGACACAGAGAATTTGATCGAGTGATGGAAGAAAATAGCGTTGATGTAGTATCTTTTGAGATTGAGTGGAATCAATTTGACGATTCATATTTTAAGAAGGCAATTGGCAGTATATTTGAAAATGGATTTGACTACGATGGAATTTTTGGCGGAGATTTGCCGGCTATTGAATGTGTGAATGAGTGTTTGCGTCGAAATATAAAAATTCCAGAGGAGGTAAAAATTGTTGCCTATGATGGGACTTATGTAACTAATCTTGTAGAACCGAAGGTCACATCAATTGTTCAGCCGATTAATGAACTTGCAAAGGAAACAGTTAGGATATTGTTGAATATGCAAAATGGAAAGGTGACAACTGAAAAACATACAAAATTGCATGTAACATTTAAAAAGGGTAGAACAACGCAGTAGTAGTTTTTATGAATATAGAAAAAGAAGAATTCCTTTTGTAGGGTTTGAGACGAATCTACGAAAGGGATTTTCTTATACACAGAACGTTGTTTTTAATGTTATTTGTACTCTTGTTTAGGCAAAATAGACAAATTTAATAGCATAAAATCAGCAAAAGATACAAGATTTATAATAAGTGATAAAAAGGATTGACTTCTTTATGTAACAATATATAATAAAAATATACATATGGAACGGGTTTCATATAATTTAGTAATCAGAGCTAGAAGAGTTCTGTTTTTTATTTCAAATATATGGAACGGGTTCCACAAAAAAACTTATCATTACAATTAGGAGGAGAAATTATGTTTAAGAAAAAAGTACTAGCAGCTATACTCGTTGTAGCCATGACTTGCAGTATGTTAACTGGATGCGGAAGCTCAAGTGGAAACTCAAGTGAAAAACCAAGTGAAACCCCAAGTGAAAGCTCAAATGGAAATTCAAATGAAAGCTCAGACCAAGAATCTTCGAAGCCTTCTAGCGAAACTGTTATAAAGTTTGGTATACATGTCGCTAATCCTGCGGAGCAGG
>JAEZPG010000130.1 GCA_023413555.1 Bacillota bacterium
CTATGAATTACAGAAGAAAAACTTTATTAGTAGTGGTGCGGTTACACTAGAAGAAGGACAGAAAGAACCAGCGGTATCTGATTATGTAATGCTTGATCTTATGGTTGAAGCAGGTAAGTACTAAATACAATCCAATAGTGAAACTTCCGGCAGAACGGCGGTAGTTATATAAACAGTAGGGCTGCTTGGCAGTCCTACTATTTACTTAAAATGGTATTCATGAAAACGAGGATGCTTTCTGTAGAAGGAGAATTACTAAAAGTCCCAAGATTCCGCTCATTGTCATGGAGTTCGAGCAGGAAGTACCCTAACACAGAATGTCACCCTTAAAAATCTTCTTCACTATACCAAAAGACCTTTAGAAGAAGTAATTCCGCTTTTAACTGCCAACCCAGCAAAGATGTTAGGGATATATGGTAAAAAAGGTTCTATTGCAGATGGAAAAGATGCGGACTTGATAATATTAGATGAGAACAACAATATATCAGATGTAATTGTCGAAAAATGTCGAATTGAAAAATAATTTGATATATTATATAATTAAAACAGTTAATAGAGACAAAAGATAGCAATCCGTGGCTAGGCGAGTTACTGAATTATTCTGTATACCAAAGGAGATAAATATGCTGATTATACTTACCATATGTCTTGTAATTGCATCTGTATTCATTTTGTGTATTAAGAAAACAAAGGAATCCATCTATCTTTTTGGATTATGCTTAAGCTTGATGTTTGAAATATGTGGAATCATGATTTTTATAGCAAAAAAAGGTGGGATATCACTAGAAGTCATAAAGTTTTTATATATTTCAAAAGAAATACAGATTAAGATTCAGTACTTTTTTATTACCTTTAATAAATTAGGTTATCTGATTGCATTAGGGCGAACCCTTTTTCCCTTCTTTTTGATGGGATTGGCTATGCAATATTCCATGGTTCCTTTGATTCGAAAGAATCATTGGATTACCAAGGCAGTGGTAATATTGCCAGCAGTAACTTTAGTGGCGTATTACCCAGATGTCTATCGCATGTTAGTTGCGGACAGTATTTTGATTCAGAAAATAGTTACAAATGGAAGTTCTTTATGGATTACTGCTTATCTTTTGATTGCTGCTACGTTACTTTTGTATGAGTTCAAATCTATTACCATGAAATTTTGCAGACGACAGTTTATTCAAATTATGGTTTGCATGTTTGCATTATCGGGTATCTATTATTTATATTATAGGCAGGACCCAGGACAGGTATATCAATTTTATAGTTATTCTTTTAGCTGGAACAAAGGAATTGGTTATATGCAGGTAGACCCGTCTCTGTTTAGCTACTTTACACTAGTTATTGTTAGCGCGATTTGCTGTATTCTAGGTTTTTATAGTTTGTTTCGTTTTACCAGTGGAAATTATGTGGAACTCAAAGAAGATGCAATGATGGAGCGTAAGTTCGACACTGCAAAAGTAGGTGCATCCATGTTTGTCCACAGTATGAAAAATCAGCTTTTGTCTAGTCGAGTTGTTTATAAACGAATAGGTCAGCTTTACGAACAGCCAGAAGTGGATGTGGTAAAGCTGAAAGAGTATGTAGATACGCTGGAAGAATTAAATAATGCTATGTTTGTGCGAATGGAGGAACTTTATCGTTGTGTAAAGTCCAATGCAATTACCATGGTGCCAACTAGTATGGATGAAATCGTAGAAAATGCATTAGAACGTTTTAACAAAAAGTATCCAGAGGCCATTGTACGGGTAGAATTATTAGAAGATACTCTGGTTTTGGCGGATAAAATTAATATATGTGAAGCATTATATAACCTTTTAGTGAATGCGAGGGAAGCGGTATTAGAAGCAGACCGTGGAAGTGAAGGTGAGGTTACCTTAGTATGTCATAATGAACGACTTTATACAGTAATTGAAGTAAGAGACAATGGATGCGGAATGGATAAGAAAAAGATAAAAAGGATATTTGAGCCATTTTATTCTAGTAAAAATGCCAATTTTAATTGGGGAATGGGATTGTTTTATGTCAGGGAAATTGTAAAAAGTCATTTGGGTTTTATGCGGGTGGAAAGCAAAGAAGGTATTGGAAGCAGTTTTTATATTATGTTGCCTAAGTATCAATAGGTTTCCCTTTGTAAATGAAGACTATTTTGCATTTGAGAGGAATAAAAGTAGTATGGAAAAAAAGATAAAGGTTTTAGTAGCTGATGATTTCCCACTATTACGGGAAGATCTGAGTGAATTATTAAATAAACAACCAGATATGGAAGTTATAGGGCAGGCTGCTAGTGGAAAGGAAATTATCGAATTAGCAAAAAATACAGAGTATGATTTAATTTTGATGGATATCGAAATGGAACTTACGAATGCTGGAATTATTGCAACGGAAAAAATCAGAGACGAAAACCCAGAGGCAAATGTTATTTTTTTGACTGCTCATGAGACTAAAGAAATGATTGTAACAGCTATGGGAGCTGGAGCATTAGATTACGTGGTCAAAGGCTGTAAGGAGGAAGAAATCCTCTATCATATTCGTTGTGCCATTGAGGGACATCCGGTTATGCAAAGAAACATTCATGAGACGCTTCTTCAGGAATATTCTCGTTTACAAAAGAGTGAACGAAGTCTTTTGTTTTTTATCAACAATATATCAAAATTAACAACCACAGAACGTGAAATGATAAAGCTACTTTTACAAGGACGTAAGGTAAATGAGATTGCAACCATTCGCTGTGTCGAAGTGAGTACAATAAAAACACAAATCAAAGGTCTTTTACGAAAATTTGGGTGTAGTAGAACGAAAGAAATTGTACAAATTATCAGAGACTTAAACATAGAGCATTTATTTTAAATGAGGACTTCTATATTTGCCCTGGTAATGGAAAACGTTTGCGTAAAATGAACGAAAATATCTGTAGCATCTGTGCTATACTTTGGGAGAAAAGAGCAGATATAGAATGGAGGAAATTATGGGAGAAAACATTCTAATAATACATGGTGGCGGACCAACAGCTGTTATTAATGCATCTCTATATGGTGCAGTTATGGAAGCTAGAAAATATAATCAGATAGAACACATCTATGGAGCAAGAAATGGGACTGGGGGTTTGCTTAGGGAAGAACTGATTACTTTAGATGAGGTATCAGAAAAAGATCTGGAACTGCTATTACAGACACCTGGCAGTGCGATAGGAACGTCAAGAGATCAGTTAGAGCAGGAAGAATATGATAAAATGGCAGAAATTTTCCTTCGTCATAATATTCGATATGTACTCTTTAATGGTGGTAACGGAACGATGGATACTTGTGGCAAGATGTATAAGACTTGTCAAGCAAAGGGATTAGACATTCGTGTTATGGGAATTCCAAAGACCATGGATAATGACATTGCAATTACAGATCATAGCCCAGGGTTTGGAAGTGCAGCACGTTATCTTGCACAAAGTGTGAAGGAAGTGTGTGCAGATGTAAAAGGCTTGCCAATTCATGTGGTTGTGATTGAAGCTTCCGGTAGAAACGCTGGATGGATTACAGCAGCAAGTGCCATGGCAGCTGAGGATAGTGCAGAGGGACCAGACTTAATTTATTTGCCAGAACGTGCTTTTGATGAAGATAAATTTATTGAGGATATAGAAAAACGATTAAAAAAGAAGTCGGGAATTGTGGTAGTAGCAAGTGAAGGATTAAAAAATGCTGCTGGAGAACCTATTGTAGAACCAATCTTTAAAATAGGGCGAGCAACCTACTTTGGAGATGTTAGTGCACATCTTGCTAATCTTGTCATTAAAAGATTGGGTTACAAAGCAAGAGGCGAAAAACCAGGTTTGTTAGGCCGTGCATCCATTCCTCTACAAAGTGCAGTGGACCGAGAAGAGGCAATACTAGCAGGCAAATTGGCATGTAAGGCGGCAATAGAAGGGGAAAGTGGTAAAATGGTAGCATTTAAGCGTTTATCCACAACACCGTATGAAATAAAACCTTTCTTAGTAGACATTGATGAAGTTATGATGTATGAGCGTACAATGCCAGATGAATTTATTAACGAATCTGGAAATGGAGTTACAGAGGCTTTTATAGAATGGTGTAAACCATTACTAGGAGAGGAATTGCCAAAAATGATTTCTTTTAACTAAATAAATTTCGAAAGAAAGATGGAGGATTACATATGTTAGTACCAATGAGAGCAATTTTAGACGCAGCAGATAACAACAATTATGCACAGGGAGCATTTAATGTGAATGCTGTATGCCAGGCAAAAGCAGTTATTAATGTACATGAGATGTTCCGCAGCCCAGCTATTTTACAAGGAGCAGATCTTGCCAATGGGTTTATGGGTGGCCGTACGGATTTCATGAATGCAACATTAGAAGATAAAAAGGTCGGAGCAAAGAATATTGCAAATGCAGTAAGAAAATATGGTACCTATAGTTCTATTCCAATTGCCCTTCACCTAGATCATGGTAGAGATTTTGATTCTTGTGTAGCAGC
>JAEZPG010000003.1 GCA_023413555.1 Bacillota bacterium
TGTGCAGGATTAATTATTGTTAATTCCGAATTGTCATTATTTTGTCGGACTATTTCCTACTTTTTTGACACAATTTATGGTATGATAACTATACTATATTAGAGAAAAGGAGATATGTTATGCCAACATAGCATCCTCATGCTGTATATGGCAAAGAGAACTTCAAAATGTTGCTGGTAGTGGTATTTTAGATTGTAATATAAAATTAATCTATCTCACATAAATGATGGACGTCCTTTGCTCTATGTATCCAACAAGAACCTACCTCTAGGAGTCCGCATCATCCATTGTTCATTCCTCCTACAGTAATCTAATAGCAGGATTCTCACATATAAGTGACAACCCTGCTATTTATCAACATAATACATATTTTTGATCATTAATTCGAGAAAAAGTAATCTTAGATCCTACCAGCATACCTTTTATAAGAGCTTCTCGGATATCATAATAATACTTTATCTTGCCTTCTGCCTTCGTCCAGTATGGTTCATGTATATCCACTGTCTGCTCCCAACATATTTTCTCCTTAGATTCTTCCGTTATTATGTTCACATGGTCACATGGCATACCGTTAAGGAGACGGTTTTCTAGTAATTCATAAGCTTTTCTTGCTGTGGCTCCGGTTTCCATTCCATGAGCTTTTCCAAAATCATAAGCAATACCCATAATAAAGTTCAGTCGTTCATTATCTTCTTTAAGAAGAGCAGTTACTATATAAGCTAATCTATTTTCTACTAGAGTTACCTGTGTCTGTAGCCAGCCATGTATATTGGATTCATCAATAATATCCTCCAAGTTACCTTCTGGCAAACTTCCATAACGTTTCTCTACCTCTTTTCTAAGTTCTTTGCAGTACCCTCGATTTTCAGCTCCCTCTAGTATTGCTGTGGTTAATTGGTCCTGAAACTGTATTTTATTATATAACCAAGTGTGTATTGGACCTAAAAATGCACTCATTATTTCTTCCTTCCTGTCTTTACAACCAAATAATTGCGTCTATACACCTCTAGTATTTACCACCTTATCAAAATGCACTCATGAAATTACTTCTCTTTTTCTGTCCGGATGTTCCCCTGACCATCCAATTTGAGGCATGGTATCTATACGATACATATCTTCTTCTGATATGATAAAAGAAAAGATATCCTGGTTCTCCTTCATTCTCTCTACGGAAGATGACTTAGGCAGAGGAATGATTCCTTTTTGCAATTCATAACGAAGGCATAGCTGACCTGGTGATACTTGATACTTTTCAGACAAACTTGTGATAAGTTCATCCTTAAACATCCTACCCCTTCCGATAGGGCTCCAAGCCTGAACCTGTATACGATGTTTCTGGCAATAAGCTACAGCAGCTTCTTGAGTATATCCCGGATGAATCTCCAATTGGTTAACCATTGGCATAATCTTAGCCTTCTTTAGTAACGGTTCTATATGATGAGGAAGGAAATTGCTTAACCCAATCGCCTTTATTTTCCCATCTAGATAAAGTTCTTCCATAGCCCTCCAGGTTTTAAAATCTAGCTCCTGCCATTTCTCATATCCCACCTCAGGAATTGGCCAATGTATTAAATATAGGTCTAGGTACTCCGTCTGCAGATTACGTAGGGTACGAGCAAATGCCTCTTTTGTATTATCATATCCCATTTCGGTCTTCCATACCTTTGAGGTAATAAAAAATTCTTTTCTTTCCAGCCCACTTTGTTTCATTGCTTGAGCAAGATAAGGTTCCGTTTCATAGAAGGAAGCAGTATCAAAAGCACGGTATCCTGAATCAATTGCCATCTTGATAATTTCTGCATTGTTCCTAACTGCTGCCTTATAGGTTCCATAGAATAAGCAAGGAATATTTACTCCATTAATCAATGTATAATAATCTTTTATGGATTTCATTAGCATTGTACCACCTTTCGTATACATTACTTAATTATAACCATTTCCGTAATGTGTATCAAGTTATGTAAATGAGATTTCTTCCCCAATAATAAAGCTGCCGCATTTACTGCGGCAGCCCATATTACTCATATTATCATATTATAACTGAGGACCTGCACTAACTAGAGCCTTACCAGCTTCGTTACCTTCGTATTTTGCAAAATTCTTCACAAAACGTTGTGCAAGATCTTTTGCTTTTGTTTCCCAATCGGAAGCATCAGCATAAGTATCACGAGGATCAAGAATCTTTGGATCTACGCCTGGCAGTTCAGTTGGAACTTCAAAGTTGAAGTATGGCATCTTTTTCGTAGGTGCTTTGGCAATAGAACCATCCAAGATAGCATCGATAATGCCACGTGTATCACGAATGGAAATACGCTTACCAGTTCCATTCCATCCTGTGTTAACCAAATATGCCTTAGCACCGCTCATTTCCATTCTCTTAACTAATTCTTCTGCATATTTTGTTGGGTGTAATTCCAAAAATGCCTGACCGAAGCAAGCTGAGAATGTTGGAGTAGGTTCTGTAATACCACGCTCTGTACCTGCAAGTTTAGCTGTAAACCCAGATAAGAAGTAGTATTTTGTTTGCTCAGGAGTTAATATAGAAACTGGAGGCAATACACCAAAAGCATCAGCTGACAAGAAGATAACTTCCTTTGCTGCTGGAGCAGTAGAAACTGGACGAACAATATTCTCAATATGATTGATTGGATAAGATACACGAGTATTCTCTGTTACACTCTTATCATCAAAGTCAATCTTTCCATTCTCATCTAGAGTAACATTTTCCAAAAGAGCATCTCTTTTAATTGCATTATAGATATCAGGCTCAGACTCCTTATCAAGATTGATTACCTTAGCATAACATCCACCTTCGAAGTTAAATACCCCATTGTCATCCCATCCATGCTCATCATCACCAATAAGTAGACGCTTAGGATCTGTTGACAACGTAGTCTTTCCAGTTCCAGAAAGTCCAAAGAAGATTGCTGTGTTCTTTCCTTCCATATCTGTATTAGCGGAACAATGCATAGATGCAATACCCTTTAATGGTAGGTAATAGTTCATCATAGAGAACATACCTTTTTTCATTTCTCCGCCATACCAGGTATTCACAATAACCTGTTCACGACTAGTAATATTGAACATAACTGCTGTTTCAGAATTAAGACCTAACTCTTTATAATTCTCAATTTTTGCCTTTGAAGCATTGTAAACAACAAAGTCTGGTTCAAAGTTTTCAAGTTCCTCAGCAGATGGCTGAATGAACATGTTCTTAACAAAATGAGCCTGCCAAGCAACTTCCACGATAAAACGGATTGCCATTCTGGTATCCTTATTCGCACCACAGAATGCATCTACAATAAAAAGTCTTTTGCCAGAAAGTTCTTCTAGAGCAAGCTTCTTAACTACATCCCATGCTTCCTTACTTGCTGGATGGTTATCATTCTTATACTCTTCAGAAGTCCACCATACAGTATCTTTTGAATTCTCATCCATAACGATGTATTTGTCTTTAGGTGAACGACCTGTGTATATACCAGTCATAACATTGACAGCACCAAGCTCACTCTCTTGTCCTTTTTCAAAGCCTTCAAGTCCTGGTTTTGTCTCTTCTTCAAATAAAGTCTCATAGGAAGGATTATAAACAATTTCTGTAACTCCAGTAATTCCATACTGTTCTAAATTTACTTTAGACATCTTAAATCGACCTCTTTCTTCTTTAATATTTATGATTAGCATCTTGTAACAAGATTTGCTATCTCCATAGGTTTAGAAACGATCACTTCTGCACCGCTTGCCTTTATGTAGTCATTATCTCGAAAGCCCCAGTCAACACTAATACAATCAATGTTAGCATTCTTTGCCGTTTGAATATCCACCTCAGAATCTCCAATATATACAGCATCTTTCATATCTACTTTTAATTGGGCTATGGTTTCTAATACAGAATCAGGTGCTGGTTTCTTACGAATACCTTCTCGTTCTCCAATAGCGCAGTCAAACACTGAGGGAAAATAGTGGTTACAAAGCTCTTTAACTGCTGAATCTACTTTATTAGAAACAACCGCAACTAAACAGCCTTGTTCTTTTAAAGTTTTAAGTAAGGGTTTAATACCATCATATGGTTTTGTTTTATTGGTGCAATTTGCTTTATAATAGGGAGTAAAATCCTCAACCATTTGATTGATTATGTCCTCGCTTAAACCATCGGGTGCTCCACATTCAATTAGGCGTCGAATTCCATTGCCAACATAGCTACGTACTTGTTCTATTGAACAGACAGGGTATTTATATTTGGATAGAACATAATTTAAACCATCCGCTAAATCTTCTAATGTATCCAATATTGTTCCATCCATATCAAAAATGGCTAACTTATACTTCATTACTTTATCCCCCGAAGTAACAATTTTGCTCTTATTCTATTATAAATACTCTCTTTCGTCAAATCAACACCTAGATTTTTTTTTACAATACAAAAAAAAATAAAGATAAATTATATATGTATTTACTACTTAACCCAATTATTATATAATAATATCAGCAATTATTCTTTTTGTATATAATAATTCAGCCCTATAATATAACAATATCGTCAGGAGGTGCTCATTGTAATGCCTGATTTTCTACGTATCATCACATCCTATAAAAATCCATCTTTTCCTTACGCAATGTTAACCATTAATGAAAAGACCTATACACTTCAAAGTCAAGGTTTTCGATATCTTCATTGGCACGATGATCTACAATACACCTTAGTCACAAAAGGAGAACTCTCCATTCAAGTGAATGGCTTAATGTACCATTTGCGATGCGGAGATGGAATATTTATTAACTGTGGTCTTTTGCATATGATTAAAAAAATGTCTGCAGATGGTGAATATGTCAGTTTTAATTTCCCAACTAAAATGATATCTGCCTTTAATGGTAGCTTTTTAGAGCAAAACTATGTTCAACCTTATACTTCTGATTACAATTATCCTGTATTATTATTGTCCTCCGAGAATCAACTGCATCGTAACACCTTAAACATTTTAAACCAAATGAGGGAGTACAATGAACATCTTGAAGAGTATGGGATGCCCTACCACATCTTTTCCTTAATCACTTCATTATGGCTACATACCATCACCTTGTTTAACTATTCCTCTACCAAATTAAGGAAGTCAAAAAACAATAGACATGAGTATTTGCGCTTAATGCTCTCATTTATTCATAAAAATTACTCATCAAATATCTCTCTTGATGATATTGCAAGTTGTGCACATATTAGTGTATCAGAGTGCTCCCGCTGTTTTAAAAGTCTACTAAATGTCACTCCTTATGGATATCTACTTAATTTTCGAATCACAAAAAGTACGGAGCTTTTGGTGGATACCAATTACTCCGTAGCTGAAATTGCCAATATGACCGGGTTCAATGACAGTAGTCACTTTATTCAGTATTTCAAAAAAATACAAAAGAAAACACCTAATCAATACCGATATTCCTCATAGCCGACCTACAAAATAAAAGTTACAACAACAGAGCATCCCTTAGGCATAATGCTCCAAATCCCAAGGTCTCATTGGGATACACAGTATAGATACTTAACTTTCTCGTGGAGCTGATTAGGGCAGCTTTTACCTTCTCACCATATAAGTAAACATCATTTCCTCTAATAATACCATTTTCCATTAGGAGTGCACAACTGCCTGTAACAAATGGCGTTGCCATTGAGGTGCCAGATTGTACTGTATAGCCTCCACCAGGAGCACAGCTGATAATGTCCACCCCCGGCGCTACCAGATCTGGCTTTACCTGATTGTTTATGGTATAGCCCCTACCAGAAAATGGAGCTAAGGCATCGGTATTACTATCATATGCTCCCACACTGATTGCCAATAACGCAGTAGAAGGAATCGTTAATGTAGTTTCTACACTAGGAAGCAGGAATTTGGTATTCCTATTAATTCTACTTCCTGCTGGAAGCCACATATAGAAATTGCCTACTGTGATTTTTCTAGGGGTCAGCTGTATGGTATAAACTCCGGTTGGTAGAAACTGACTGCTGGAATCTCCGACAATAAATATCTCCTGATAGATGCTGTAAGGACTTGGTTCTCCGTAATAAACATAAATGGTGATATCTCCTACTATGAATTTTTGTGAACCTAAGGTATTATTTATTGGTCCTAGTCTAGTGCCTCCGGGTCCAATAAGAAGGATTTCCACATCGTCTACCGGAAGCTTCCATATTGAAAGATTCAGATTACTTTCTCCAATTCCAACAGACACTTCCACTTGTGTTAACACATCTTGCTTTAACACTCCTTGAAGATGTCGTCCGGTGTTGCCTTCATTCCCGGAACCGATACATATATTATTTTTACCAAGGCCTGCCACCGAATTAATAAAGTTTTCCAACAAAGAGTTCCCTGCATGAGAGCCATAAGAATTACCAAAGCTAATATTCACCGCTATGGGTTGATTAAGACTAAGGGCGATTCCTATCACATAGTTAAGTCCTAGCATAAGCTGTGCAGTGCTTGGAAATGAATTTTGTACACTTTTCCCAAGCTTCACAACAATAATATCACTTCTGTAGGCCACCCCTCTATACTGACCATTACTAGCCCTTCCATTTCCAGCCATGATACCACAGACATGGGTGCCATGACCTGAAAGATCTACACTAGGTACAAGCTCAAGCTGCCGCTCCCTAGTTGGCTGTCTTAATGCTTCATTGATTTCTTCCCTGGTATAGACTGTGCCATCAAAATATCCCTCGGGTGGGTTTCCCTCTATGGTCTGGTCCCAAATCGAAAGAATTCTTGTGGTTCCGTCTTCATTGCGAAAGTCAGGATGTGAGTAATCAATCCCAGAGTCAATAATTGCTGTCAGCACTCCATTCCCAGAAAGGTTATATGGTGGTGATTGTACAGGAGCGATACAGGAAACAGCGATTCCTTCCCTTACTTCAAAGGTCAGAATCTTCGGTTTTTCTATAAACTCTATCCCTTCATATTGCTCTAGTTTTTCAATCAACGGCTCCTCAATGACTACGACTGCAAAGTTATTAAACAGCTCTGTAATCTGTATATTCAGCTCATTGCGAATTCGATTAAGGTCTCCGTTGTACTTAATAATCAGTTCCCATCGGTTGGTAGTTGGCTCATACCCTATCTCCAGTTCTTCATTTTCGCTACGTACATCAGCCGGCATATCAAGGGCAAGGTTTAATTGGTTATCGATTTTTTGACTATCCATATTGCTCCTATATAAGCTTTTGTAACACTATATGAAACAAGAACATTTTCTATGAAAATGCTCTTGTTAATTGCACAAAACCTTGTTTTAACACACTTCTTGGTACTGCTATGTTGATACGTTGAAAACAATTCCCCTCTTCTCCAAATCTATCTCCAGCATTCAGCCAAAGTTTTGCCTCATACATTAATTTCTTATTGATTTCCTTCTGAGATAGTTTATAATCAAGAAAATCCAACCACATCAAATACGTTCCTTCTATATGAGACAGCTTTACCTTAGGCAAATGAGTTCCGATGTATTCCCTTACAAACTTCACATTATCCTCCAAATATTGCATCATCTGATCTACATACTCAGCTCCATAACGATAAGCAGCCTGGCAGGATACCATACCAAAGATATTCGGTTCTGTATAACCTGTTTTTACAATTTCTGTAACAAATTGCCTCCTTAACTCTTTGTTGGCAATTATTATGTTTGCAATTTTAAGACCGGCCAGATTAAAGGTCTTACTAGGTGACGTACAGGTAATGGTAAAGTCCTCGAATTCTTTGTTTATCCCTGCAAATACATGATGTTGGTAGCCACTATAGACAAAATCCATATGTATCTCATCTGACACTAAAAGGACATTATGTCTTTTTAAAATATCTCCAAGAGTAAGTAGCTCCTCTTTTGTCCATACTCTTCCTACTGGATTGTGAGGACTACATAGGATGTAAAGCTTAATCTTACTCTTAACAATCTCCTCTTCCAACTGGGCATAATCCATCTCATAATAATCTTCTTTCTCTCGGCGAAGAATAAGGGGACTTTTTACTATTTTTCTTTCGTTATTGACAATAATATTGAAAAATTGAGGATAGACAGGAGTGTTGATCATAACTCCATCCCCTGGGTTTGTGTAAGCTCGGACAGCTACTGCCAAGGCAAATACTACACTTGGCGTTATCACATACCAATCTTTGTCCGTTACATAGGAATGTCGATTATGCATCCAAGCCATCACACTGTTGTAATAGTCCTCTCCCGCATAAGTGTATCCATAGGCCGGATGCTCTGCCCTATTATGAATGGCCTCTGTCACTTTTGGTAGTACCGGATAATCCATATCTGCTACCCACATTGGCAGTACATCCTCTGGCTGCCCATATCTACTCTTTGTATCAAATTTTAAACTGTCAGTATTGTACCTATTAATATAAGTTTCAAAATTGTAAGTCACTTTAGTTCCCCCTAATCAGAATATAACCTTATAGCTCCAGTGGAGCACTGGAGCTATAAGGTTATGACTTATACAACTATGATAAATTATTTATTCAAATAATGCAGTAGAAAGATAACGTTCTCCGGTGTCAGGTAATAACACAACGATTCTCTTACCCACATTCTCCGGACGTTTTGCTAATTGTTTTGCTGCCGCAAGGGCTGCTCCTGCAGAGATTCCAACTAACAGCCCTTCTACCTTAGCAACCTCTCTGGAAGCTTCAAAAGCATCCTCATTATCTACCTTAATTATCTCATCCACTATATTAAGATTCATGACATCAGGGATAAAGCCGGCACCTATTCCCTGAATCTTATGAGGTCCTGGCTGTCCTCCTGATAATACAGGGGAAGCTAATGGTTCTACAGCAACTACTTTTACGCCAGGAATCTTAGCCTTTAGAACTTCTCCTGTTCCGGTAATGGTTCCGCCAGTACCAACACCAGCTACAAAGATGTCCACTTTACCATCTGTGTCACGAAGAATCTCTTCAGCTGTTGTCCTTCTGTGGATCTCAGGATTGGCTTTATTCTCAAACTGCTGCAATACAATGGCATTTCCAAGCTCTTTCTCTAACTCCAATGCCTTGGCAATTGCCCCTTTCATTCCTTGTGCGCCCGGGGTTAACACAATCTCTGCCCCTAAGGCTGCCACTATCCTTCTTCTCTCAACACTCATTGTATCTGGCATAGTAAGAATCAGTTTTAGGCCTTTGGAAGCTGCAACAAATGCAAGGCCAATTCCAGTATTACCACTAGTAGGTTCAATTAATACAGTATCCTGGTTAATCTTTCCCTGTTGGATACCTTCTTCAATCATGTTGTAGGCTATTCTATCCTTTACACTACCAAGCGGGTTAAAGTACTCCAGTTTAGCAACCACTTCTGCCTGTAGTTCGTTATTTCTCTCAAAATTAGTTAGCTCCAATAATGGGGTGTTACCAATTAAATCTGTTAATTTCTTTGCAATCTTTGTCATAATCCTTCATCCTCTCTTTCTTATTATCTATTATTGCTAATGCTATATATAATACATATTTCCATTTTCATGATTCATACTTTCATACTCGAGACACAAATCCTTTAATGTAGTCTTCTTAATGTAATTTCCAACCTGTTCATTAATCTTATCCCAAACTAACTCTTTTACTGCTAGACGAATGTAATCATTCTCGCTATCTTCCAGAATAGTGTCATCCACTATACGAAACTCTCCTTCCAGGGCTGTTACTACCATATCAACCGTTATCTTCTCTGGTTCCATAGCCAATATATAGCCCCCTTGAAATCCCTTTATACTTTTTACCAGCCCAGCTCTTCTCAATACAGCAAATACTTGCTCCAAATAATTCAGAGAAATCTTTTGTCTCTCTGCAATGCCTGCCAGTGAAACCTGCCCTTGAGTGGAGTGAATTGCCAAATCAAGTAGTGCCCGCAGACCGTATCTTCCTTTCGTTGATACCTTCATAGAACCCTCCTTTCAGATCCATAACATAGTAATTCATATTAGCGAATTATAATTCCTAGTAAACAACTATGTTTTATATATATTATATATACACCTCATTTGAGACGATGTCAAGATAGTTTTTGTAAAATATATCATTTTATACCAGGAAGGTTGACTTGTTAGCACTTCTATGTAAGACTGCCCGCATCTGGTTCGCTATAGCTTCCCTAGATACTCTTATCAATTGAAAAAACGGCTACCAAAAGGTAACCGTTTTGATTAACTACACTGCTATTAACTGCGGCATAACTCTATTAAAAACCTCAACCAAATCAGGATCAAATGCATAACCGGCTTCTTGATTAATGATTCGTACCGTCTCTTCATTATTAAATGCTTTACGGTATGTTGTATCTCTAGTAAGAGCTTCAAATACGGTTACCAAAGAAACAATTCTGGCTGATAGTGGTATCTTTTTCTTCAAAATACCATATGGATATCCCTGGCCATCAAACCGTTCATGGTGGTACATTGCCACATCCATTGCCATTTTCAAATACTCGTTATTCTGATCCTGCTTATAAAGCTGGCTTAATGGTTGTATGCCATAGGAGGTATGTTGCTTGACAACTGACATCTCTGAATTGTTCAGTTTTCCTGGTTTATAAATTATGGAAGCATCTATGGACAACATTCCTATGTCACACAATGGCGCAACTTTCTCTATTAAATCTACAAAGTTATTATCCACTTCCTGACTATACTGAGGCAACATCCGTAGGGCACTAGATATTACTTTTGCATACCTGCTTACCTTATCTAAACGGCTGACACAACAAGCTGAGGTCTTTAGCATGGAGACAAAAGCTGATACGACTCGCTCTTTTTCCACTCGTTGGACTTCATCTTTGCTTTCTAGTAATTTTTGTAGTCTATCATTCTGATACATCAGTCGATCCAAAATAAGCTTAGACTGGGCATGGCACTTAATTCTGGCTGCTAATTCACTAGCATCATATGGCATTGTCACATAATCAACTGCCCCAAGCTCAAATGCTTTCAATTTGTATGACAATTTATTATCTGCAGTCACAAACATAACTGGAATATTATTAAATTTCGAATTACTGTTGAGTATTTTCAGAAAATCCAATCCTGACATTTCTGGCATAGAAACATCTAATAAAATAAGACTAGGCATACAAGTTTCAATTGCTTTTATACCCTGAACCGGAGACACTACCGGTCTTGCCTTATATCCAATCTTCGTTACAATTTTGGATAGCTCTACAAGATTGGAGATTACATCATCTAAGATTAGTATATTTAAGTCATGTTGCTCTTTATCCTTCTTCACAAGAATCCTCCTTACTCGCTCTCTAGCACTACCTTTAAGCCTTCCACCAATTCCTTTGCCTTTTTTGAATCTTTTCTACGACTTGCCAGTTCCAACCGAAAAGCCAATTTACCTAATTCAGGATCCATTCCCTCCAACAATCTCTTAATTTGATGGCTATAGACCTGAGTTCTCTCCCATGACCCAAACTCTATACAAAGTAATATTTGACCTACTAAATAATCTAAATCACGCTCATTTTCCCTATCGCTTTCCATCAGGGAAAATGTACTCGGATTTCCCTTATTATTATCATATTTCTGCTCATACGTATCTGGATGCTCATTATGAAGTTTCTCAAAACCATTAGCATAATCACATTTATCCAAAACCAGTTCAAAAAAGAATCTGCTTCCTTTTAAGTATTTACTTTCCACCTCCAAAGTACCACCCATAGCTTCTACAATTCCCTTGGAAATTGCCAAACCCAAACCAGTCCCTCCATATTTTCTAGTAATCGAGGCATCCCCTTGAGAAAAGCTTTGGAATAAATACTTCATCTGTTCAGCCTTTATTCCAATTCCAGTATCACTTACTACAAATAAAACTGTGACCTGCGAAATTGTCTCTGCTTTGTGCACTATCTCCAAACGAACACTACCTTGTTCAGTAAACTTAACAGCATTACTTAACAGATTATTTAATACCTGGCCAATCCACTCCTTATCTCCCTTTAGAAATTGGGGCAACTTATGATCCAAACTTATATCAAATCGTAACCCCTTATATACAGCAAGATTCTGATTAATCCGGATGATTGGGTTGAGCCATTCCTGTATTACAAAAGGTTCCTTTGTTACTTCAAGTCTTCCAGCTACCATCTTTGTGTAATCCAAAACCTGATTAATGGTTTTCTCCATGGACTTGCAACAATTCTTAAGCAAACACAGGTCTTCCTTTGTTTTCTCGGAAAGCACTGTACTGTCCATCATAGAAAGTAAGCCTATTATGCCATTCAGTGGTGTTCTTAGTTCATGTGTAACATTGGCCAAGAAAAGATTCTTCACTTCATTGGCATGCTCTAATTCTTTTGCTAAGGCTTCCACCTGGTTCTGCAAATCCCTCGTTGGTTGAACATTCTTAATCACACAAATACCATAAACATTCTTATCCCTTACAACTAAAAGACTAACATTGCTAATAAAACAGGTGTTATTCTTCCGATACACAGGAATATCAAACCACTCCTGATAATAATTGGAAGTCTTAGGGATAGTAAATGGCAATTCAGAAGCAAATAGAGTATCTATGGTAAGGTTGGCTAAATCCTGCCCCTCATAGCCCAAATGCCTCCCAGCAGCCAAATTCCAATTAACAAGAACACCCTGTCGATTATACCAAAGGACAATGTCATCAATTCTATGTATTATTTCCTTATAATGCTGGTCCCATAATTTATCAGATTCCAGTTGCATATCTACTCCCTATATTACAATATATATATATAATTATCTTATTTCTTCATACATTATTTGTCAATATTATGTTATTTATATCGATAATATTTGCTCAATATGTAACTCTATTTTTAACAATGCAAAGAGTTATTTTAACAATTTGATTATGTACAGATCAATTCTATGATAAATTATCCTTAGCACGTTAATGGGAGGTTCTATATGGCATTTAGTAAAAGATTAAAAATGCTTCGTCAAAAGCACCGGCTTACACAGAGCGATTTAGCAGAAATCTTGGAGTTAAAACCAACCGCCATTTCAAATTATGAATCAGAACGAAATGAACCTTCTTTTGGTAAGTTAATTGCCTTAGCACAATATTTTGATGTTTCTTGCGATTACTTATTAGGAGTGACAGACTCGTATCTTCCCATTGGAGGAGAAGTCCTAGATCGCGATATTGTTGAGTTCTTTCAACTTTACCAACAACTCTCCAGTAAAAGCGTCGTTGAGCTTGGTCACTTCGCAAGATATCTATTGTATAAGCAATCATCAACATAAGTATGAACTCTTTACAAGCCTTGAAATAAAAAGACATAACAGATTGACCCAACTGTACTTCACTATACTTTTTTCTCAGGCCATCTATGTTATGTCTATTTAATATCTTTTATTCTATTCTATCTCTATCGTGCGCAACACTGCTTATACTTCTTACCGCTACCACAAGGACAAGGATCATTTCTTCCAATTTTCTTCTCTTTTACTATGGTGTTGGACTTTCTCTGAGTGAGGAACAATTCTTTTCTTCTCTCCTTAGTCAACAGTTCATCCCATGCTGGAAGCTCATATAACCAGTCAGCCTTTGCTTCACACATGTTGTAATACAATTTTTCTAAATCCAATTCTAATGTAATTACAGTATCTTCTTCCATCTCCTCAATTGGATTTGGTGTCTTTAGACTATCATTAATTCCATCTAAGAAACCAACCATGATAGGCAGTTCCAAATTATATTTATCCGCAAGTTCTTTTACGGTTCCTGTCACTACTGTTTTTGGCTCTGCTAATAACTGCTCATAGACACCCTTTTCCAGGTTAAAATAATTGTTCCAAAACAATTGTCCTGCTTTACTATTCATATCCTGATTATAAGCATTTTCTCTCCACTGGGTTAATAAACTCATCGTGCACGTCCTTTCTAATACCACATCTATCGGCAAAATCCTATAAACTTTTCAAAGTATAGCATACACTACTTGTCTACGCAATATTAAAGTTGATATCTTTTTATTATTTTTTATAATTTTGTTGAATAAAACCTTTTTATATGTCCCATACTATTACTAATCTAATAAATGATTTACAACGAAGTAAAACGTTTGTTAGAGATTACAAATCGCGTATGCTCAATATATAATTGGATCCCCCCTCCAATTATAGTAGCAATATACAAAAGAAAAATTAAATACTTATCCTCCCCTTTTTTAAAGCCCTTCCTGCATCCCCAGGAAGGGCTTTTTCATGTACTCACCTCTCACGTTTCCCATTGTAATTGATTCCTGCTTTTCTTGCTTGAATCATCTGATCTTTCCGCTTAATCTGATATATCTTATTTCCTTTTTTAAAATTGGCGCCAGTCTGTTTAAAATAAAAGGACACATCATATTTTACACACTGTTCCATGGTTTGAAGAATCCAGGCATAGTCGCAGACCCTAGCATTTTCTCCAGATTCACCGCCACAGGACACCAACTCAATCTGTCCTGATTGCAGATATTGCTCAATGTTAATTGCCTCCAGCATAGGTTCATGAATAATGGTCTTATGTTTGATAGGGGCCGCAAGAAAGATTGGCAGCCTATAGTCTGCTCTATTCTGATTTTCACAGGTACACATAATACTGACATTATCATATCCATCACCCCAGTCCTCTGGTATACACTCTATGAAGCGATCAATTCGTTTTGTGATAATAACAAACTTAAGGTCCTGACGCCATTTCATCATCTGCCAAGCCTCCATTCTCCATTGGTCCGCTTCCTCGATGAAAAAATCAGAAGTCAAACAGGTATAGACCGGTTCTTTGTCTGGCTGTAGCTTATATTCATTGTTACGATTTTTCTTAATTGGAAGTTCAAAGTTGGCTGTTTTTGTGACGATACTGCTATCTTTACCAAACTCTGCATCACGCCTATAAACATAGCAGTTATAACAGCCTGGACTGATTTTCTTACATCCATGCCATGGATTCCAGGTTGCCATTCATCCATCTCCATTTCTCTTTTCTTCCATAAATTATATCATATAATAATACACATAATATAAATAATTCTAAGATAAATTATTTCTTCTTATCGAATTCTAAATTAAACACATAATCATCATCTAGACACACATATGCATAATCCATCTCTATCGGATATCCATTCTCTTTAGCATACTCTTTAATCTCTTGGTCTAGTGTGGCATCATTTACGAATCTGTCCTTATTGGCTAACTGATTGGGAGCTCTATCTTCATCCACAACAGTATCCCTTGATTGAGCAATTATATTAAAGGAATCTTCATCATTCTTAATAGTGACCCACATATCGTTAACTATCTTACTCTTTTCATTTTCATTCGGTGTAAAATAAAAGGTTAAGGTGTCCTCTTTACTCATTTCTACTTTGTCCAATTTGATATGGGCTAGGCCAAAATCTATGTCTTTATCTAGGGTAAGACTTTCCCCTTCTTCCAGATAAGGTATGGTAAATTGATTATTCACCATTGACTTACAAGTGATATAAGGAACCACCAATTTTGCTTTTCTCATACCCTCCGGTATAGGAAAAGTATAGTAAGGTGCCTTTCTTATATCTTTCTCGTCATCCTCATCAAGATCCCCATAGAAAGCATACTTTTTCCCTCCACTGGCATAAATCCTTCCTTGGTCTGTCTCTAAATAAACATCCTTATAAGAAGTACAAGGGTCTGCGCCTTTAAGTCCATATGGTAATGGTGATTGGTTCACATTGTATAGATAAACCGTAAGAACTCCATTTTCTAAAAAGGATTCTGTAGTAAAATCAATACCATTATGGGAGACGACTTCGCCATAAGAATTGGCATGCACACATTTTTCCAATTGATACTTCACATTTAAATCTTCATATACCATAGTATAATTCGTATCCGTACTAATGGCTACATCCGACAGTTTATACTCATAAGTCCCATTCAATTCTATATGATTGCCTTCATTCTTTTTGGCTGTGATTCTTTGAGCCGTACGCTCGCATTCCTTATCATTGGCATATAAAGCAATCTCAGGCTTTCCATCTATCTGATAGGACTTTTCTATTCCTGTAATCATCCATGACAGAGTAATGGTATCCCCAATGACATAAGAGTTCGTCACTAGTATCTGACATTTTCCATTATCTACACACAGTTCATCTGGAGTGTAAGTAAAATAATAGTCGCATTGCGAGAGATCCATCGTCTTATCCGGATTATAATAATCCGGCTCTCTATTCTCTATAGCCCCATATCCTTGTATATAGGTAACAACCCGACGAAAAGCATTAACGATACTCTCATTATTATAAAGCACTAACCCTACTACAATGGCAACCATGGCTGCAATTCCCACAAATCTGCGACGTACCAATTTCCCATGAGACTTCCGGTCTGCATCTGTCTTTGTTGGTAGAAATCCTGCTTTTCTCATTGTCTTTTCTCGAATACGGTTTATGATATCCTGATCCACCTCCATAATAGCTTCATTGGACAGGTTAACAATGCAATCTTCCTTACTATTTTGTTCCATATTCAATCGCCTCCTAATATCATTTTTAATTTCTTTAAACCACGAGATATCTTTTTGTCGACTGTATTTGGTTTTATTGCTAACTGATTTGCTATTTCTTTTGTATTTTGTCCTTCAAAATACTTTCGAATAAAGATTTCGCTATCAGGTTCACCCAGACTTTTGACTGCTTCCATGATAAGCTGACGATTTTCTTTTTGAAGCAATTCCTCTTCAATATTAGTTTTCTGGTCCAACTGGTCATGTTGCTTAAGGTCGAGAGCCGTCTGAGGCGCATTTTTTATGTAAAATCTGGATTGGTATAAATTGATAGAGTGTCGTTTTGCAATAATAGATAAATAGCTTTTAATGGTTCCTTTTGACAAATCAATCTGAAGCACCTGAAGATAAAACTTATAAAATATATCGCTAACACACTCCTCAATATCTTCTTGTGAACATACTGTCTTTACCTTGCTGTATACTATTGTATATACCAATGGTGTGTACGAATCTAATAATAGACTAAGAGCCATTTGTGCATCTTTCTGAAAACACTCTAATACTTCTTCATCCGTCAATTCATTCACACTCCTTTCATAGAATCGATTCACTTAATACATTCAAGATTTATTGTTTATTTCTGACACTTTATAGTGATTATATCAAAAAAGAGTCCTGTTATATACAGAACTCGTTTCATATTACTGATGGTTATTCACGTATTTATATAGTGTTTCTTCGCAAAAGAACTTACCTTTCGGCATTAAAATACGTTTTACTTCATGTAAAACCAGAGCTATTAATACTACTTAAAATATATTATCTTAAAAACTTGTCTTGGTAGTATCCATTTCATACTGATTAATGAAATTCATAACTTGGGTTCGTGGATGACTACATTGATTCCTAATTTATTTGAATTCTAATATTTGAATTCTAATAAGTAATATATCTTCCAACTTCTTTTTTATAGCTAAGATACTCATTTCCAAAGGTATCCATTAAGAATTTTTCTTCTTCTAATATCTGAAGGTGCATAAGTGTCATTGTAAAGACAGTCAATATGTATAAAATAATGCTTCCAAAAGCAATGCTAGCTCCTATATAGGTCAAGTCAAATCCTAAAAAAGCAGGGTTTCTGCTAATTTTGTATATTCCTATAGTAACCATTGATGTTCTGTCATCATCCGGAATACCAGCTCTCCAACTATCTTTCATAGTAATCATGGCTATGATAAAAAACATTGTGCCAATACCAAATATTATTAATCCAACCCATCTCAATATGTAATTATATAGTAGCGAATAATTTAACATTGCACTTGCCAGTATTACTACTGCAATAATTGTACTTGAAATTCGTAACATTGTTTCAATGATAACAGTTTTTGCTGGTTTATTACCTTTACCAAGTTGATTTGTTTTAATTCCTTTCCTTTTCTGTTTACAGAGTTTTAGAAAATAAGCTAGGTAGAATAGGAATACCTCTACTATCCCAATTATCTGAATCATACAATTCCTCCTTCTATAATAGTTGAACAATTGTTCAACTATTATTATATTGGTAATCTTGTTCTTGTCAAGAGGGAGTATCTTTCCATTCAGAATACACAGAGTTTTTCCGGTAGATAATATAAGGAACCAATCCCTTTCTGATTAACGGGAATTGGTTCCTTATATTACAAAGCTATTATATTATAATAAATACTAATCTACATAAAGATATTCAAAATTAGAAGTTCTACCAGACCAACGGCCCAGGCAATTGTTGTTGTAAAGGACCATACTCTGACCTGCTCCTTCGTTTCTGTGATACCACTAAGACGGTTAACTACCCAGTAGAAACTATCATTAAAGTAGGAGAAGAATAAGGAACCTACACAAGCTGCAAATGCACCAAGTAACATATTACCACCAGCTGCTTCAACGATTGGAGCTGTAATACCTGCTGCAGTGATCATTGCAACAGTACCAGAACCTTGTACAAAACGTACTAAAGTAGCGATGATGAATGGTAAAAGAATAACAGGAATTGATGTGGAAGCAATTCCATTAGCAATATAATCACCAACACCAGCTGCTTTTAATACCTGTCCAAGAGCACCACCACCACCGGTAACAAATATAATAATACCAGCAGATTTCATGCTATCTTCCAGTTGACCAATCACCCATTTTACTTCCTTACCTCTGGTTAAGGTATAAATAGATATGAGTAGTCCAATGCCTACAGCAATGATAGGTTTTCCAAGGAAAATCAGTGCAGCATAGATACCTGTCGTTAATTCAAGTGCAGACAATACTGTATTTAGTAAGATTAAAATAATTGGAAGAACAATTGGTGTAAAGGATAAAAATGCAGAAGGTAAATCACGTCTCTCTTCATCAGATGTAATGTCATAAACTGGTTTCTGATATGGAGGTCTTACCCAGCCTTCACCTGTTTCGTCTGGTAACTGATAGATTTTCTTTCCTATGTATTTGCTGTAAAGAGTAATAGCGATAGCCATAGGAAGTGAAATTACTATACCAAGGAGAATGAATTTTCCAACATCTACACCAAAGGTTCCTGCTACACCAAGAGGTCCTGGAGTAGGAGGTACTAAAGAGTGTGTGATTACAAGTCCACCAGCAAGTGCTACGGATAAGCCAGCGATGGATTTTTTTGTGGTTCTAGACAGCGCTTTTGCCAAAGGGGATAGAATTACAAAACCTGAATCACAGAAGATTGGAATAGAAACTAGGAATCCAGTCAAAGCAAGTGCTGCTTCTTCCCTTCCTTTACCGAACAACTTGAGGAAGGTTCTTGCCATCCTCTCCGCCGCTCCTGATATTTCAAACATTTGGCCCATCATAATTCCAAAACCAATAATAATACCAATACTTCCAAGCGTTGATCCAAAACCTGCGGTAATTGCATCAACTGTGGCTGTAGTTCCAAGACCACCTATAAGGCCTACAATAACACCAGCTATAATAAGAGCAACAAATACGTGTACCTTTGATTTTAGAATCAAAAAGATTAATACTGCTAATCCTATTGCTAATCCTAAGAGCATTTGAGATCCTGATACTTGTACATCCATAAATAAACTCCTTTCACATTCGTATAATTTACCCCATAAAGTTCTTTGAATACTTGACTGCAAGAAGAATTGCTTCTACCATGCTTACTTCACTTGCAATACCTTTTCCCGCTATGTCCATTGCGGTTCCATGGTCAACAGAGGTCCTAAGAATAGGCATTCCTCCAGTGATAGCAATTGTTCTTTCAAAGTCAAGTGTTTTTGTCGCAATATGCCCTTGATCATGATATAGAGATAGCACACAGTTAAAGCGTCCCTGTAATGCCAGATGGAATACAGAATCTGCTCCGATTGGTCCTACTACATCATAACCTTCCTCACGTAGTTCTTCTACTGCCGGAGTCACATCATTCACTTCTTCATCTCCAAAGAGACCGTGCTCTCCACAGTGTGGATTAAGTCCGGCAATTGCCATTGTTCCATCGGCTACCCCAAGCTTTGTAAGAACATCCTTACAACGTTTTACATAATCCTTAATTCTTTCTTTTGTAATCATATTGCAGGCATTCCGTAATGATACATGACGAGTTAAGAAGAATACTCTCATTCCATGTACCTCGAACATTGTAAGTGGATCTTCTGTATCGGTCAACGCCCCAAAAATCTCCGTATGACCAATAAAATTAACATTACCAGCTTTTAACGACTCCTTGTTAATAGGTGTTGTTGATACTGCAGCTACTTCCTTTTGATTTGCCAATTCAATACTTTTTGCAATATAGTCATACGCAGCCTTACCGCACATACCACTGACTTGACCAAATTTAAATTCTTGCATATCAACATTGTTAAGGTCAATCAGGTTTAAAACACCTTCTTGATAATCACCCTCCTCTGGATTTTGAATTAGTTTTACAGTTAGTCTGGAATTCGTAAAGTGAATCGCATCTTCGATAATTTTTCGGTCTCCGACAACAACACAACGTGCAACATCAGATACTTCTTTCTTACCCAAAGACTTCACTACAATTTCCGGACCAATACCTGCAGGATCTCCCATTGGGATTGCTATAAATGGTTTCAAAAAACATCCCTCCATTCCTTTTACTTTTCGTGTTTACAATTAACAGAATAATCTTTCCTGCAAATATTTCACACAGTTGCTCATAGCATATTTATCTCCCGCCATACCTCCCTTAGTTATGATCTTAAGGCCATCAAATTCACCGGCCATAAATTCTCCATAGGCTGCTAACGGTAATACCTCATCTAATAACTTAATGCCCGCTGTCTTAAGTTTCTTAGTAACCGCTACTGTGATGTCTCCACCACTTGTATAAATTCCTTTAAATTCATTGTTTGCTTTTAATATTTGGTAAGTAATCTCTGCCATAGAACTATTGATTATATTACTTACTTCATCAGCTGAACATTGGTACCTTTGGGTATAAGGTAAGAAATCAATCCGATTCTCTGGCATGATTCCATCACCTATCACGGTGCAAATTTCATACGAATTGCAATGATTTATGATTTCACCAACAACTCGAGTGATTTCTCTATTTCTACGTTCCTCTCCTTCCAAGAATTCAACTGTTTTAACAAATACATTCAAAACCTTTTGTTCCAGAAATAGTTCCTCCATCTGTGTCTTCGCAACCGGATTCACACTGCCTACTGTGGCAAGAATCTTGTATCTGTTCTTCTGATTATTAGGTACAACAAGCTTTCTAGTTATGGTTGCAGTAAAGCTACCTGGATCTACTGTGATAAAATTAACCTTGCTCTCAATGACTGCTTCTGCAATTAGATCCATATCCTCTTGGGTAATAGAATCATAAATGATAGTCCTAATACCATTATTCTTAAACTCGTGTATTTTCTGAATCAGGTGCTCCTTCCCAAGCATTAAATCATTAATATAAAGAGAGGCAACGGGATATTTTGACTGATCCTCATATATTTTCTGCACTAAGGAAGTATTCACTGGATTCTTTGGATCTACTGCTGCTTCCGTTTTATGAAGAGGAACCATATTAACAAGAAGATAGCCTCCTATAAGAACCCTTTTTGCACCAGGAAAGCAAGGAACAACCATGGCAATCGCTTGATTATCTAAAGCATCTAAAAATGCATCTGTTTCGCTACCCAGGTTACCCCGTAGGGTACTATCTATACGTTTAGAATATACTTTCACATGATCATCTTTCAGAAGCTTTACCACACTATGTACTCGGTCATATGCAACACTTGGTTCCACTGATCTTGAATCTGTCGGATATAGAATACAATCACTATCTGCAAACTTATTGACATCCAAGCCTTCCGTATTTATTACAGTGTAAGCACTATAATTTAATTTCTTTATTAACACGCCTGTAGCGTCTGCACCAGTCAGGTCATCAGCAATTACTAAACATTGTGACATATTATTCCTCCTTTATACATGGAAAATTGTTACCCTCATTTCTCGTAAATTCTTTTCTTCTTCTGGCGATAATTGTTTGTTCGTTATCACCGCTGTATAGCTCGATAAATCATTAATTTTAATTAAGGCCTGACCTCCAAATTTCGAACTATCCACGACGAGATATTTTTCTTTGGAGTTCTTACATACTGTCTGCTTCAAGATAGCTTTGTCAATCGTAGGTGTTAATACATTATATCGATCATCAATTGTCTGAGCTCCCAGAAATGCCACATCCACTCTCATATCCTCCATGATCTGGTTTGCAAGGGCCCCCACCATACTTCCAGTGGATTTCTGGATGCTACCTCCACATACAATCAGATTTGCAGTCGAGGTTAGAAGTAGCTTTGCTATCTCAAGATCATTCGTTATTATTGTTAGATTGTGAATATCTACAATAGCCTTTGCAACTTCATAGGTAGTGGTTCCTGCATCCAGATACACAACATTACCTTTCTTCACCAACTTTGCACATAGTTTTGCAATCTTATTCTTTGCTTCAGTCTCCTTGATACGTTTTTCAATGTAAGGGACTTCTCTTTTCATGATTGCTCCACCATGGCATCGATCAATTCGTCCTTCTTTTCGCAACTTCTCAAGATCCCTACGAATAGTCATTAAACTAACATCAAAAATCTTTGCAAGATCTTCGACATGAACGGAACCAGTTTTACTGATTAGTTCAATGATTTTTAAATGTCTTTCTGCAGCAAGCATTTTTTAACCACCTTTCTCTCCGTCCAGTGTTCTATTTTGTTCTAATTCTGTTTATTTTGTCTGTTTATGTTATTATATTAGAACATTTTAGTTATTTTGTCAATTATTATGTTATTTTGTTTGCTTTTTATAATATTTTTATGCATTATTACTATAATCGAACATTTTCTCAAGTCTTATGTGTCCTACAAGGCTTCCACATTTTATGCATCCTTTATTACACAATAACCGCAAAAAAGAGTTCTGTATATGACAGAACTCATTCCTTCAATCCTTTACCTTATTACCAATATATACATGCCCCTTCTACTTTGCTCACTAATACTTCTAGTTGAGGGTTCTCCCTTAAGCATTGTAGACCATACTGAATATTCTCCTCCCCGTCATTATCTAACAAAAGAAACACTCGATTCATAAATTCATCCCATGATTTTTCATCTACTCTATCCTTGGGTTTTAACAAGAAGGTATTCATTTTACACTCTTCACTTAGTTGTTTTTTTACTAAATAAATCTTATCAATCATACCTTGTCCAATTTGAAGTATTTCATGCTGATGTCTCTCTATCAATTCTTTAGCCAAATCGCTGGCTGAAAGAATCTCTTGCTCCCAACATTCGTCTATTTTATTATACCTGTTATAATAGTAATTGAGTTTATCGTTTTTTATTTTCTTCCAATGCTCATACTCATCTGCTTGATCCGACCTATTCCATAGGCGGCAGTTGTATTTTTGGGGTCTTCTTTTCGAATCTCCTCATACAATGTAAATGCCTCATTATATAAACATATGTCTTCACATAACGCAGCAATCTGAATCTTAGTCAGCAAATCATTTCCCAACTCGCCAGCTTTATAGGCAGTTATCTTATCCATTGGTGCCACATACTCTTCTTCACGTAATTTTTCATAACATGGAAGTAAAGCATCATATAGCTCTTGATCAGCTGCATCTAGGAGTCTATCTCGCTCCTCTTCATAGTCCGGAGCATTTTTTTTAAACATTATCTGATAATTCTCTACTCCCATAATTGCCTTGCGTTCTGAAAATGTTGGATGTGAAGATGTATCTTCTAATAAATAGTTCTCAATTTGTTTTCTCCACTCAGCTTCTTTTTTCGGTAATTCTTCCATAAATTCGCGAATTTGTCGCCGATACGTTCCCTTCTCAAGCTTTTCTTTCCGAAGGTAGAAATAGGCTCCATCTCCAACATATTCATCCATCGAACAATCGAACATAGATAACTTGGCCAGTCCATTGACCGCTATCTGATTATCTCCAAAGGTTGCCGCATACCTGTCTGCCATAATCTCTATAACATAGGAGGAAGTCTCATTAAATAATAGGTAATTCTTATTGTAAAAATAGCATAAGATATATACAGGTGCTATACTGGCAATTCCCCAACCTGATGATGAAAAGTGATTCCATTTTTCATACCCTTTTGCCAAACGATAGGATATATGAATATCCTTACTCTGTATATGAGCTACTTCATGATAAAGCATCTGACGAAGTTCTTGCTCATCTAATAAAGCAATTGCTTTTGCTCCAAGATTAACATGATTGACACCGAAAGTCCTTGCTACAGCGATTACATTATTATGATTCATATATAACTTAATCTTCCCTCTAATACCACATTCTAGGAAGATATCTTTTACAATTTTCGTTAAAAATGGATATTCGTTTTCCTTTATCCTAGTAGAATCGTCGGTAACGTTAATTTTCAAGCAAGCAGAGCCATTTAAACCGTAAATCCAAACAAGGAATGCCAGGGAGAGTTCACTAAAATCGTTATCTTTCCCAAGAAGAAACAATGATGTCATGCCTATCAATAACGTAAGATAGATAAACCAGAAATAAACTGTCCCACAGTATAAAAACCTAAGAATTCGCTTTTTCTCGGTCTCATAATCCTTTTTTTGCACGCTCTCTATATTCTTTTAGTTCACGGTCCAGTTGTCCTATATCCACCTCTTCTTGCGACTGATCTACTGCCTTATTACTCATATAAATTCCTATGACAGCAGCAATAATAACAATACTCCCGCAGATTCGGAATACTACAGATGCGATTGGCTCAAGCCTATGTATTGGTATGCACTCACGAAGTAACATAGCCATTACAATTGCAAGTCCAACCACTAGGATTGTCACAATGATTCTTTTGATTATCTCTTTCATCTATCGTTTTACCTTTCTCATTAATTATTTTAATACAATTTCACTCTCCCTCATTCTATATTATTTTACATAATATTCTTATTAATGCAAACTTCTTCACAACATTTCTATGAATAACCCCGTCGTTCAAAAGGAATAATATTGTTGTTATCATTAATAAACTCTCATTACTGGTCAAGGAGGTCCCTATGAATAAAGTCCATTATAACATATCCGGGCTACAAAATTCGAATGTAAAAACGCAGTTAAAAAACGCGTTGAATAATATCGATGGCATCTCTATGGTTAACATAGATATGGGTAGAAGCACAATTGAAGTTGGATATAACGAAGCAACCGATGAAAATAACATAAAATCTTGTATCGAAAATGTAGGATGTAAGATTGAATAAAGAGGTGTAATATGAATAAGAAAGAAATGAGTACTACAAACAAAAAGGCTGGAAAAGGAAATGGTAATTCTGTTATTAATAATTATGAGCATCCGAAGAGTACAACAAGTGATTATGTAAGTAGTGGCTCTACCAGGTCATCCTCTAGTCATAATTACAGTCAAAAAAAGCATCCATAGTGTTAGATAAATATATACTAAGATTGCTACTATTACATTTTGTGTATTGTCATCATTTATGCCAACTTATGAAAGTGCTGGCGTTGTAAGCTTAACCCAATCTTGTTGCAGAAAATGAATGCGTACTTTATAATATAGGAAATAACCGATTTTCTATATTATTAAGAAAGGATCCAAACGATGACAAAAACAAAACGAGTGCTAGCACTATTAGGTGTAATCCTCTTACTTGGCTGCTATATATCTACCCTTATAGCAGCGTTAATAGGCTCAAAAGCAACACAAGGTCTCTTTATGGCCAGTCTTTTCTGTTCCATTGGCCTTCCAATTGTTCTATATGGCTATATGCTGGTTATTAAATATCTAAAGAGAAAAGCTGATCAGGATAAAGCAGAGAAAGTTTCTTCTGATGAAGATATTACTAAATACTCAACTATGAAAACATCCCACGTGGAGAAAGATACAAAATAAAAAGAGGTTTGTTTGCAAAACTCTTCGCCTGGGTTGGGCCGCACTAGCCACATCTTCTTCTCCAACCCAGTGCAATTTGTATTATAAACATGGACTCAACGAAGATATCGTTGTGTATATGGACATACTTCAATACACTTTCCACACAATGTAATTTCTTTTCCAAGCTCTTCAAAAGCAAGTTTTCTTGCCTGCTTTCTGCAAGCTGATGCATTGAACACCCAATCTCTATCTTTCTTACTATCCCATACATTTCCCGTGATTGCTTTTCCCGGACAGGCATTTTTACAGATTTCACAACCTTTACAAGGTGATTCATGAATTCTTTGATTACACTCTAAGGGAGCTGTCGTTAATACAGAAGTAAGTCTGACAGCAGAGCCAAACTCTTTAGTAACAAGTAATGCACTTTTACCTATCCATCCCAATCCTGCAGTTACTGCAACGGTTTTATGTGGCATCACTGTTTTAAAATTACCATATTCCTTTACTCGGTTCACTGTTTGTGCATATGCCTGATATCCTAAATTCATAAGGTAGCTTTCACAGAACTCAGCTAGGGAGTCCAGTCTGTGATTCAACTCATAATATGTATGATAATAATCCATTGTCGGTTTTAATGAGATGCCTTTCACTACCTCTTTTGTATAGCAATGGCTATGGATATTCCCACAGGATAATGAGGTATCTCACTTTCTAGAGTTTCATTCTCAGTGTTTTTAGTGTCTAATGGATTATTCTTGGTATATAAGTCTTCAATATTACCAAAACCAACAAGAGATGCCCCTTTTTGATAAAGTTCTTCTTTCAGCTTTTCCATGATTTATTCTCCAATATTTAGATTGCCTTATTTCTCCTGATAGAGTTTTACTAGATTCAACAATTCTAATAATTCTTAATAAAGTTCAAATGTTCTTTTATTTCCTTTTCGTACCCATTATCCGATGGTACATAAAAGATTTCATCCTTCAATTCATCAGGTAGATACTGCTGTTTAACATAATGGTTCGGATAATCATGGGCATATTTATAACCAATCCCATTACCAAGTTTACTGGCTGCTGCATAATGTGCATCCATTAAGTAGGATGGAATTGTCGCGGTCCGCTCATTTTTTACAGTCTCCATAGCCTTACCAATAGCTAAAGTTGCACTGTTACTCTTTGGTGCACAAGCTACATAAGTTGCTGCTTGGGATAAGATCAAGCTAGATTCTGGCATTCCAATTCGTTCCACTGCCATAGCTGCATTAGTAGCTACCACAAGTGCATTTGGATCTGCATTACCTACGTCTTCAGAGGCACATATCATAATTCTTCGCGCAATAAACTTTACATCTTCCCCTGCATACAGCATCCTTGCTAGATAATATACCGCAGCATCAGGATCTGAACCTCTCATGCTCTTAATAAAGGCTGAAATTGTATTATAATGATTGTCTCCGGTCTTATCATAACGAATATTACGCTTTTGAATACACTGACTAGCTACTTCAATATCTATATGAATAAATCCATCTGGTGCAGGAGCAGTAGTAAGAGCACCTAATTCAATGGCATTTAAGGCATTTCTTGCGTCTCCATTACTGACATCAGAAAGAAACTCCAGAGCATCCTCGGATACCTTCAGGTTATATACTCCTAGACCCTTTTCCTTATCTGTAATAGCACGAGCTAACAACTTCTTAATATCTTCTTTTTCTAGAGACTTCAGCTGAAAGATAATAGACCTGGATATAAGTGCTCCATTTACTTCAAAATAAGGATTCTCAGTAGTGGCTCCGATTAATATAATAGTACCATCTTCCACAAATGGTAACAAATAATCCTGCTGTCCCTTATTAAATCGATGAATCTCATCTACAAACAGGATGGTTCGCTTTCCATACATACCGGCAGTCTGTTTAGCTTTTGTCACTACTTCTTCCATATCCTTTTTGCCTGCACTGGTGGCATTAATCTGAGTAAATTCCGCACTTGTTGTATGAGCAATTACTTTTGCAAGAGTGGTTTTCCCTGTTCCCGGAGGTCCATAAAATATGATAGAGCTTAATTTATCCGCCTTTATGGCTCGGTACAGTAACTTATCCTTGCCAATAATATGCTCCTGCCCTACTACCTCTTCCAACGTTTCCGGTCTTAATCTAGAGGCAAGGGGAGACTCCTTTTTCATATTGTTTTCTCTCATATAATCAAATAAATCCATACTATATTCTCCATTTCTATTTCACTATTGTAGCATTGACATATAATAAACACAATAGTCTTACACGGTTGATTTCTGAATAATGGTGTATAATATAAACAAATAGGCATAACAAAGAAAGGAACTGATTACTATGCCAGGTTACTTAAGTCATTATCTGTTCACCATTGGAACAGCTAGGCGTTTGCAAGACTCAAAAGCTTATCCCATTCTCACACAATATAGAAAAGCCTTCTGCCTGGGTGGCGAAGGCCCTGATATTTTTTTATATTATTTTCCAAGCCATTTGCATAAAAATATTTCTTTAGGAAGTAGGCTTCACAAAACCAAGACCAAGGAATTCTTAAGCACAGGAATCCGCTATATAACGACTAAGAATAATTATCAAGAAAAGGAAATTCTATATACTTATCTAAGTGGACTTCTCTGTCATTATACCTTAGATACCATAGCTCATCCTTATATAGAAGCCTTTGCCAACCCATCTTGGGATAAAATAGACCAATCGCTTCGTTCCTACCAACACTGTAGTCTAGAAACAACATTGGATGCCAACCTCTTGTTTAAATATCTTAGGAAATTCCCCAGTGAGCAGGATTATGTCTCCATTACAAACCCGAAAGGAAAGGAACGTCATTTAATAGCAACCTTCCTATCCTTAACATGTAACAAAGTATATGGATCAGAAGCCGGTTATGATTTAACCAGTGCTACGCAGATGTATCGGGCAGTATCTTTATTTCCCTACACAGCAGCCTGTCTTAAGGATACAAATGGAATAAAAAAGCCTCTTTTCAAAACTATTGAAAAACTACTTCACATTCCATACCGCCCTTCCTGTATAATAAGTTCGGATGATTTGCAAATGAATCTGGATATTATGAACTTGACCCATCGTTTATGGTCCTCTCCATTCGAGCCACAAAGGATAAGGAGGGAATCCTTTATTGATTTATTCAACCTTGGTATTGATTCTGCTTATAAACGTTGCCAAATACTATATTCTATCCTCTTTCAATGTGAAGACAAGCAACAACAACATTCCCTAATCCAGATACTCATAGATGACCTTGGTAACTTATCCTATAACACAGGGACTCCTCTATAACATCTTCTTTAACGCTAATTTGATATCTTCAGGCATAGATATTTCATATTGTTGATTAAGTTTTATGTTGTTAAGTTCAACCGTACACTGATTGATCTTTGGATTAACTAAGCTATCCTCTCCAAAAAGAAGGTTGGAAAGATCCTGATAAGTATCAGCCATATCAATAGATACTTTCGTTAGACATACAGTGTCCGCATTCAAAGAAGCTTTTACTTTAATCGGCCTAGCATCCTCTAACTCTTTCTCTGGAAAAGAGGAAAGTGATAGCTGTTTAAGCGCTCCTGTCTTCCTTAACACATTTACCATATTATCTCCAGACACGGTTCCCTCTAAGACAATTACCTTATCTTTTGATGAGGTAATTGCAAAGGAATCAACTTCATTGAAATATAGTCCAAAATCTACAGGAGTATTATATTCCATTTTTTGCTCCTCAAACTGTTCTTCATCCATCTCAATTTTATTCCACTTACCTTTTTCATATAAAAATGTCTGCAAGGGACCTTTTTGCCTTGTATACATATAATTTGTAGTTGGTATCCCATCCTTGTCCTGTTGATTTTGCACAATTGTCAATTCAAAAGGCTTATGATTCATTGCTACTTCAGTATTAACCACCATGGAGGAATTAATTCCTGACATACTAGTATCCATTACCAACTTTGTACTCATACTAAAGCTTTTTACCTCTGACATATTCTTATAGGCCTTAGCTAGATAATCCTTAGCTGTATCTGGAGTTTTACTGCAACCAGACAAAGTAATAATTACAATCAGACAGGTTATTACAACCACTAACTTCTTATTGAATCTACACATAGCCTCTCCCATCAATGATCCATAATAAAAGTAAAAACACTTAATTATTATAGCATAATAGCTAATAAAAATTAAGTGTTTTGTATTCTTCTTTATATAGCCTTTATTACAGCCCGCTAATTACCGAAATTGGTTTACACCTTTATCATATTTGTAATTAATAGCTGCAAGTTTATTCACTAATTCCCTTCTGTCCATCCCTATATTCTCACATAGTTCATCTAAAGAATCATAGTAGTCCCTAAGCTTCAAGTTAACATAGCTTAGAAGAATCATTGGATCCTTTGGTATTGACATAATAATCTCCTTTCAGTGCCCTTATTACTACTCATCCTAGTTATTCTTAGGAATCTTTCTAAAGAATAAGAAATTCCGAGTCTAGCTTTGCAAAATACACGGTATCTAATTCCTTACCTTGTACTTTTGCTGATGTTGCCTCCCTAATCAATTTATCCAGCCTAGAAATCTCATCAACAGGAACCACAATATACATATCCACATCTTCTTTATAGATTGTGTCTATGACAAAGATCCCATTCTGCGCAAGGATATATTGAATCTTACCTACCGTATTGTAATCCATGTTGAGAAGAATCTTCTTTCCAAGAATCTTATTGATAACAGCGCTTTCTTCAAGAGCAGCCCTAGCGCTTCTAGAATATG
This sequence comes from Bacillota bacterium, assembly GCA_023413555.1. Lineage (GTDB taxonomy): Bacteria > Bacillota > Clostridia > Lachnospirales > Lachnospiraceae > KM106-2. The sequence continues at coordinate 30,741 of JAEZPG010000003.1, forward strand.
CCCTTACTAAACCACCTGTTCCCAATAATGTCCCACCAAAATACCTGGTAACTACTATTAAGGAATTATGAACTTCCTCTCCCAATAGTACATCCAATATAGGCTTTCCTGCTGTACCAGAGGGTTCACCATCATCACTAAATCTTTGTAATTCTTGATGTTTGCCCAGAACATAGGCAAAACAATTGTGAGTCGCGTTCCAATACTTTTTTCTAATATGCTCAACCGTGTCCAAAGCGTCATTCTCAGATTCAATTGGAATTACAGATGCAATAAATCGAGATTTCTTCTCTATAATCTCCTTTTGTCCTCCTCGATACACTACTTTGTACTCTTCCATAGCGGTCCCTCCTTAAAACTATGGAACAATTATAGCATATGAAAAAAATATAATCCATAATAAACCCACCTATTGATTCATCTTTTCGGTCATTAACTCATCTACAATCTCCACTAAGCAAATAGGTGTGACAAGATTGTTTGCTAAAGTAGCCAGTATTACTTCAGCCTCTTGTTGCTGGTAAAACAGGTCGTCCACGATCTCTTCCTCAAAAACACCACTTGCTTCCTTTGTTACTGCTACTCCAAATACTGACTTATTCGTTTCCTCATTTTGCTTCTGCGTAAGAAAATAATTCAACTTAAAGATATGTTTATCTTCCGTAACAAGTTGCCTTGTTTCCCTATAGATTTTTTTTGTTGTATACATCCCCGTAATTCCTTCCTTTATTATTTTTTGTAATATATCCCCCAACATATTACAAAATTAAGTAGTAGTATTGAAAACTGTATATGTACTAATTAACATTATAAAGTAATAAATTTGTTAATTCAATCTAATATTTGTAAATAAATTCTACATTTAATACACATTTATGACATATTACTTAGAATTACTTATATTACTTATAAGTAATCAACTTATATTAAAGAATATTCTTATGCACTTTACCCTAATTTATAAAGAACAAAAATCATTAGATGCTTAATTTTATTATTATGGATATATATACCAGTATCAAGATGAAGGTTGTCTTGAATTGGAAAGTATAATTTGCTATAATAAATAAGTGTTTTATTAGTATGGTTTTTATTTAAAAACGTCATACGATTATGACAGGAGGTTATTATGAATTTTAGCAAGAAAGGAACCATTGAAAAGCAAGAAAGAATTCAGTCTGCTTCTTCCAAACTTGTAAAAAAGACCAATATTATAATATATAGATTTTTTTTGGTTGTTATAGTTCTTCTAATGATGGTTGGAGCAACTTCTGTATATGGTGTTGTCACAGGTTTAATTGATAATGCACCTGATATTGAAGGATTGGATTTATCCCCTTCCGGGTTCCGTACCTATTTATATGATACTGATGGCAATGTGTTGCAGACATTGGTTGGTTCTGATGCCAACAGAGAATATGTTACCATTGACAAGATTCCTAATGATCTGCAGAATGCATTTATTGCTATTGAAGATGAGAGATTTTTAAGTCACAATGGTATTGATGTACGTGGTATGTTCCGTGCCTTGTTTTCTGGCTTATCCAAAGGAACATTTAGTCAGGGAGCTAGTACCATCACCCAACAGCTTCTTAAAAATCAAGTTTTTGACGGTGGTAATGAAAACAATATAATTGTAAGCTTTAAGCGAAAGATCCAAGAGCAGTATCTTGCTGTTAAATTAGAAAACATTATGCCAAAAACTAAAATTTTGGAGAACTATTTGAATACGATCAATCTTGGAAATAATACTCTTGGGGTTCAAACTGCCTCGAAGCGTTATTTTAATAAGAATGTTGGAGAACTTACGCTTTCTGAATGTGCTGTAATTGCTAGTATTACTCAAAGCCCTACAAACTTAAATCCAATAACATACCCTGAAAACAATGCAAAACGAAGGGATGAAGTTTTAAAGAATATGTTGGAATTGGATATGATTTCTCGTAGTGAATATGATGAAGCATTAAAAGATAACGTATATGAGAGAATTAAAGATACCAACGCTATCGTTTCCAGTAGCTATAAGTACAATTCCTATTTTGTAGATCAATTAATCACCCAATTAATGAATGACTTAGTTGAAAAGCTTGGATATACCACTACTCAAGCTTCTAACAAAATCTATAAGGGTGGTCTTCGTATCTATACCACTCAGGATAGCTCCATGCAGAATATCTGTGATACTGTAATTAACGATATGGATTACTATCCTAACAATACCAAATATTCCTTAACTTATGCTCTGACCGTCCAGCATGAGGATGAAACAGTAACGAATTATTCTGAAGGGCACATAAAGCTTTATATGAACAATGAGATGAAAGATAAGAATTTTGACCTCAGTTTTAATTCAGAGGACGAAGCTCTTCCCTATATTAAGAAATTCAAAAACCATGTTGTTCAAAAAGGCGACAAGATTTTGGGTGAGAATTACAGTTTCTCCCTTGAACCACAGATTTCCTTCACCATTATGGATCAGGCTACTGGTTATGTAAAAGCCATCGTTGGTGGCCGTGGAGAAAAAGTCGGTAACCTAACACTTAATCGTGCCGTTAGGAAAAGACAACCTGGTTCGTGTTTCAAGATATTGTCTACTTTTTTACCTGCACTAGATCGTGGCAACATGACATTAGCTTCCGTTCAGGACGATGCTAAGTATTACTATCCTGGAACAAAGGACTTGGTAGATAACTGGTCGGGTAAAAATGACTATAAGGGATTAACTACTTTAAGACAGGCCATTAAACGTTCTATGAACGTTGTTACTGTAAAAACCTTGGCAGATATTACCCCACAAGTAGGATTTGATTACTTATTGAATCTTGGCTTTACCACTCTTGTTGAAAATAGAGTGGAGGAAGATGGTAGATCTTTTAGTGATATTGGACTTCCATTAGCACTTGGTGGTATTACTGATGGTGTTACCAACCTAGAATTAAATGCGGCATATGCTTCTATAGCAAATGGTGGAATCTATCAAAGTCCTATTTTCTACACCAAGATAACCGATAGTGAAGGTAATGTTCTTTTAGAGAATAAATCCGAATCCAAACAAGTTATGAAAGCTTCCACGGCATGGTTATTAACAGATGCCATGAAAGATGTTGTAAGTGCAGGTGGAACCGGTTCTGGTATCAAATTCCGTCATAGTAACATCCCAATTGCAGGAAAGACAGGTACAACCTCGAATGAATATGATATTTGGTTCTCTGGTTATACTCCATACTATACTGCTACTATCTGGTGTGGTTATGATTACAACAAAAGGCTTTCCGATTCTTCCTTCCATAAAAAAATATGGACTGAGATTATGGATAAGGTTCATGAAGATCTAGACAAAAAAGATTTTAATAAACCGGATACCATCAAATCCGCTACTATATGCACAAAATGTGGTAAGTTAGCCCTAGATAACGTTTGTAATCATGCACAAGGTGGTTCTGCTGTTCGAAAAGAATATTTTGCTGCAGGTACTGTACCAACTGAGTTTTGTAACTGTCATGTTGAATTTACTGTATGTAAGGACTCTGGAAAACGTGCCACTGAGTTCTGTCCAATCAAAGAAGACAAAGTATATTTGATTAAGGCGGAAAGCTCTGATACAGATGATACACCATATGTTTTACCTATTGGACTAGAAGAAGATTACTGTAAGATACATGACCATGCTGCCGCAGCACCTCCCCCTACTCCGCAGGAAGGTGCAACTATTCCAAGTAATACACCTGCTACGCCGGCCGTTCCGGATGCTAATGTTCCACCAGATAACAGTAATGACGATTCAACAGAATAAAATGTAGACTTTTTAAAAGATATAGCATACAAAAGGGCTGTTGTTCTATGACTGAGTAAATCAGTTATGGAACAACAGCTCATTTTACGCTATACATGTGGAAAGTGGGAACAATCCTTCCATTTTATTTTTTATCCTTTACTTTAAATATCAATGACGCCAAATATGCAAAGATGATTGCAGCTGATATTCCTGCAGCAGATGCAGTAAATCCACCCTTAAAGAGTCCAAGAAAACCTTCCTTATCTACTGCCTCTTTCACTCCTTTGAATAAGGCATTACCAAATCCACTTAATGGTACTGTTGCTCCACATCCAGCCCATTTTGCAAATGGCTCATACAGTCCTACTGCCCCTAGAATTGCTCCAATACAAACAAGTCCAACCATAATTCGTCCAGGCATGAGTTTTGTATTGTCCATAAAAATCTGTACAACTACACAGATTAAACCACCGATAACAAATGCTTTTATATAGTCCATACTTTTCTCCTATTCTTCTATTTCCAGAATAACACCATGAGCAATTCCCGGAACAGTTTGCCCTTCATTAAAGCTAGTTGGGGAAAGTAGTGCTCCTGTTGGAACAAACAATACTTTTTTCCATTTCTTCCGGCGCATCATCTCCAAGATGTATCCGTTAAGAGTAATGGCAGAACAACCACAGCCACTACCTCCTGCATGGGTATCCTGATCTTTTGGATCAAAGATTTCGATACCACAATCCATATACTGACTTGT
>JAEZPG010000117.1 GCA_023413555.1 Bacillota bacterium
TATGTACTACTAGCGTTTATTACCTTTTCCCCATCCTTTACAGTATAATATACAGTAATATCCGCTTTACCTGGCTTTACACCTTTTACAGAGAAAGAACATCCACTCATTATACCATTCTTGACTACAGATACTATGGTAGGGTCACTACTTACAACATTAGTAACAATAGCGTCTGCTCTGACTCCTCTTACTAGAATAGATTCAAGATTCCTACTCTGTATCTGGTTCACTAGTATAGAGTTACTAGACAGAAAATCATCATTTTGGACAAGAGGAACCACGCTAAAATTATACCTCTTAGAAACTGCAATCGGTGTCGTACTACTGCCCTCATAGGCTTCTATATAACCTGTTACCGTACCATTCTTTTTAGCAGATAATGTAACATTATTTCCCACTATCTTGACATCCATATTCTCTGCAGCTGAGGAACTATCTGCCTTCCAGATAAAATTAACATTATCTGTTAATTCTTTGGTTTTAGCCACACCATCCTCTATGTATTTTTTTTCTAATTTCAAGGTTTTATATATCGTATCTCCTATACACCATATGCTAGGTAACTCTTCACATACAATACTATATTCTTCATAAACTTGAGGCATATCAATATTGGTAACTTTAAAACCATACTCTGTTACAGAACCATCTGAACACAATCTAATCTTTATGGTATCGCCCCACACTGTAATCGTTTTTCCTGATAATTGATCCGATGTATAGGTACCTATACATACATTATTCTTGTCATATAGATAGATATGGTCTGAATAATACTCTATCTCAGTTTGACTATCAAAGGTTATAATCAATGCAGGTTTCCCTTCATCCTGATAAACCCACAAATGATCTTCATTATCTTTATATGGGTGAGTAGATTGTAAGTCATCTATACTGGTTGCTTCTGTAATATTGTTAAGATTATATCCATCCAGGCTAGGGGCATCGGATACACTGCTTTGGGATATGGAACGAACCCCATTCGTTATATCCTTGCTAGGGTTACCCTCAGTTATCTTCTTTACTTGATCTTGTTTGAATTCAGCTTGTTGATTCACTTCTGTTTTTTTTGTAGGTAAGTACTGCTCCTTTTCAGAAGTCAATCTAACCAGATGATTATCCGTATTGTAGTTTGGTTGAGACAAAGTATTCTCACTTAGTTCCCCGACAGTCTGTTGGGTCTCTAAAGTGGTTTTCTGTTGCATGCTTGAGTGCTTATTCGTATATACTATTGTTGACAGTAAAAGCAACGCAAGACAAGCTATTGGTATCATTTTCACAAATAACTTATGGTTTTTCATAAACTCCTCCTTTATTACATGTTTAGTTATAATTAGTTATTATTTATCTATCTTAATCATTATTATCTATTTAATTACTATTTATGTCAATACGTAATTAGTCCTACCCAATCTCTTAATATCAAACTATAAGAGTCAAAAAACCCTGGCACTTTGAACTCACCTCACATGAGCCTCAAACCACCAGGGTTTTTATTTACTGAAGTTTACGTTTATAGATTTGTGCAACCTCTTCAATGGAACCTTTCGCAATAATCTTACCATGCTCTAAAATAATTGCCTTATTGCATAATCTTTGCACCTGCTCCAAGGAGTGACTTACAAATAATACCGTTACTCCTTTATCAAACATAGACATGATTCTTGCCTCAGATTTCTTTCTGAACTTAGCATCACCTACAGATAATACTTCATCCAGAATCAGAATCTCCGGCTCAACAATTGTGGCGATTGCAAAACCAAGTCTGGCTTTCATACCAGAACTATAATTCTTTAGTGGTACATCTATAAAATTAACCAATTCTGAGAATTCTACAATCTCATCATACTTACTCTTAATAAATTCCTTGGAGTAACCTAACATTGCTCCATATAGATATATGTTCTCTGCTCCAGTGTATTCAGGATCAAATCCAGCCCCTAATTCAAGAAGAGGAACAATTCTACCCTTTGACTTCACTTTACCTTTGGTAGGCTTTAATACTCCTGCAATCGTCTTAAGAAGAGTACTCTTACCTGCACCATTAAATCCCAATATACCAAGACGGTCTCCCTCTTCTAACTCAAAAGATACATCATCCAAAGCCATAAACTCGTGAAAATGCAGTTCTCTTTTTAAAATCTTTATAATAAAGTCCTTAAGACTATCTACTTTCTCTTTTGACAGATTGAACAGCATACTAATATGTTCAACTTTTAACACTATTTTTTTAGCCATCACAACCTCCACTAAATGTGCAAAATAAACTTATCTTGATTCTTTCTGAATACAATCAGGCCAACAATTAAGGCCACTATACTGAAACCTGCACTGTAAGCAAGATATTTTGTGCTCATAGGTATCTGGTCTCTTCCGTAAAATATGATATAACGACAATTTGCTATAACATTATACAATGGGTTTAATTGTAATAACTTTTTGATACTAGGTCCAAGAGTGTCAACATGATAGAAAATTGCACTGCAATACATAATCAGCATCAACATAACATCCCACAAATACTCTAAGTCCCTAAAATATACGGAGAACGTTGCCAGAAACAGTCCCACTCCAAGAGCCATGACAAGCAAAATGAAAAGTGGTAAAATGATAAGAAAAACTTGACTAGTAAATTCAACACGTTTAATAATACAAGCTATAACCAGAACAATTAGAGATAGCGCAAAGGTAACAAAGTTAGATAAGATAGCGGATAGTGGATAGATATACTTTGGAACATATACCTTCTTAATCATACCAGAATATCTTCTTATGGAACGCATAGCTGTCTTAGTGGCACCAGAGAAGAAAGCATAAATCAAACGACCGATGAGAATATAGATAACAAACAATTTATCTCCACGGCCTAACATAGGTCCCATCACGTAGCTTAATACTAAAGTTGTTAAAATAGGTTCCAGTAATGTCCATAAAAGACCTAAATAAGAACTTCTATATTTTAACTTAATATCCTTTTTTACTAATTCAAACAACAGATATCTATACTTTTTAAAGTTTTTATAACTATTTATAATATAATTCATTGTTTCATACCTTTCCACAAATAGCATATCAACTATTCTTACCTTGTCCCTCACCACGAAAAACCCTGGTTTTATCACAAATTGCATTATAACATTCGCGTATATATTAGTCAACGTCTTTCCATGGTGTAAAATCTATATTAGAGTCTATTTATACCATACATGAAAGCTATGGTGGGGCACTTGCTGTTCCTCTGGTGGTAACTTCATATAATCTCCATACAGGTTTATTAAATACTGTTTATAATCTTGGGGAGCAGCATATTGTTTCCCTTCGAAAGTAAGCATAACCGGGATGCCATACTGCTTCTTCTTAAGTAACTCCTTACTATTATAATAACCAATGGATAGAGCAACCATATCTGATGTTTCATAGGGATACCTAGATACTATCTCATTTATTCTCTTATAGTATGTTCTACTTCCTACCAATTTACAGGGAAGCATCACTAAGGTCTTAATGATGGCTTTTACTGGATTAGTAGCCTTAAATGGAGCAGCAACACTGTATATAAACTTCTGACGCAGTGCTTTTATGTCCTTGAAATGCTGCTGACGGACACTCTTATCCTCAGGGACACCATCCACTGGGAATACATCTATTCCCATAGAGGATTCATATTTCCTTCCATAGTATTTATCCTGATACCCAGTCCGAATGTCTACCACCCTATAGTAAAGACGGCAATGATTCGTATTCTTTTCAAAAGACAGAATTCTATGATTGGGCGACAATACTCCTCCACTTAGTTTCAAAAGTTTCTCATAATCGGGTCTTGGTATAACAATATCAACATCATCATCCCATGGTATAAATCCCTGGTGCCTTACAGCACCCAGTAATGTACCACCGGTCAAATAATAGGTAAGTTCATGGGCATGACAATAGTCTACAAGTGCATCTAAAGCTCCTAATTGAATCTTCCTTAATTCATCTATATGGGTGATGTACTGCCTATCTTTTTCCTTCATCCCTATCATCCTTCTTTATTCCTACAAAATCAAGAATTCTCTTGCAGTTACCTCCATCTGTATAATAATTAGCTAGTTTTTTGATATGGTCCCGTTCCTTCTTATAGTAATCTTTGCCATTTAAACAGTTATTTATAAATAAGTAGAAACTATCTATGGAAGTTATTTTCTCTCCAGGCATATAATCCAGTGGATTCTCAAAAACAAATCCTCGGTTAGAAGCATAAAAATTTATGTCCTCTATCGTAAAACCAATAGGTCGGTCCAGTAGCAAATAGTCGAAGAATACGGAAGAGTAATCTGTAATTAGCACATCCATCTGCTTTAAAAGGGAATAGAACTTAATATTGGAGGCATCTATAGTATTATTAAACAGATACCTAATATTACTCATATCTTCAAATATAAAGCCATTTCTTTTCTGTGCCGGATGGATCTTAATATACATTAGAGAATTCTCTCTAGCCAAGTGCCCATTCAACTGTTCTAATTCGTTCCTTTTCAAAAAAATGGGCAGCCCTGTTTCCCCCACAAACCTACTGTCTGTGTCTTTGTACACCTCATTATAAGAGATACGATAAGTAGGTGCCCACATAAAGATCTTATGATAAGCACTTTTATCCACATTCAGTTTCGCCAGCTCATCTCGATTGTCAAACAGATAATCATTTCTTGGGTGACCACTAATAATTACACGGTCCATTTCACAACCAAAGGCTTCCGCAAAAACAGGGCGAAATGTCTCGCTTGTAGCAGTAATATAGGTAAAATAGTCATACTTATAATTCGGATCTAACATCTTATTAATATTTTTAAAGGTAGTAGCATGCCAAAAGTCCACCCATATCTGTCTTCGACTTGGACGGATAGCCAGCATCTCGTTATGGTAAAATAGATACTTGGTATTCATAATCTGAAATAGGCTGGATTTCACCTTTATAAAGGAGATATTCTTTTGTTTCAGATACTTATAATCCTGTGGGTTATTCACAGCACATATGATTTTGTACTTGTCCTGATAATTCTCTTCCACTAGATACTGAAACAACGCTTCACTATTATCATAAAGATTTGTTGTAGAGAAAAATACTATTTTATTCTTTTTTTTCGGCCAAAGTTTATTTATTCCACTGGCTACTGCGCAGCAACTAAAATAAATAAAACGTTTCATTTTACCTTGAATCATACATAATCTCCTCTACAATGCCAACTTCTACGTTAGTCTATCGTAAAAAAAGACGGTCCGTCTTACTATGTAAAGACAGATACCGTCACATCCCTTATACTAAAGTTATGCTACAGAATCGCCTTGTTTCATATAAAATTAGTGCTTGGCAATTCGCTTTTCTTTGGTCACAGAGTCATATAATTTCCATACATCTTTTCAAATAACACTTCCGCCTTCGCAACGACCCACTTAACATTCTTGAGAGGTCTAAAAGACACAACGCATAGCCTTCCCCATTTGCATTAATTCACTTTTTAATCAGATGGTTGTTTGAAAATCTGAACATATAAATCTCGTATTACATCCTCTGATAATTCTATCGGAAAATTACGTAAACGAATTGGATTCACAGAAGTAACCAGCTTATTCAGCTGTTCCTCACTTTCTAAGGTAGGAATGTCCATCTCTAAATATGAAGTAATTTCTTTAAATACCTGGTAGGACGTCTCTTCTTCCTTGTTAATTTGAAGAATGTCATCAAGTTGCCCCAATACAACCTCCAAATAATCCTTTCCTCTATGATCAATACATTTATCTAAATGATTACTCATGTACTCCCAGACGTAAGGCAAGCATAGTGCAACTGCATGTCCATGTGAGGTACCAAATAGAGATGTAATCTTATAGCTCATTGCATGGGCAGCTGTAGTCTGAGTGATATTAATTGCGCGTCCAGCCAGGTTAGAGGCTATACTCATCTGTTCCAGCTCATACTTTCCACTTTCAAGATATCCCTTTACATTAGATAAAATCATGGTGATAGCTTGTCTGGAGAATTCTTTACTTTCCTCATTAGAATTAACAGACCAAAAAGACTCGATAGCCTGACATAGTGCGTCAAGCATAGTAGACTTTTTCTGGTATAACGAAAGAGTCTCTAACAATTTTGGCTCTAGGATTGCATAATCTGGAATTATGCTTTCATGGGCTATGGATTGCTTTTCTCCTTCATAGTAACAAACAGCAAAATGGGTGGATTCGCTTCCTGTACCAGCAGTGGAAGGAATAGCCAGATGTTTTATATAGCTCTCCTTATACTCCTGCTTTAAATAAACTTCAGAATCATCCATTTTAACAAATAATTTAATACATTTAGCAACGTCAATAGCGCTGCCCCCACCTACGGAAACAATAAAGTCGCACTCCTCGCTTCTGCATAAATCAATGCCCTTTTTTACGTCGTCATATAAAGGATTTGGTGTAAATTCACTAAATTGAACATAATCAATACCAATGGCAGGAATATAGTCTTTCAAAAACATGAATTGAAATGAACTATCACAAACAAGAAGGAATTTCTTTACACCATTCTCAACTAAAATGTCTTTTATACTCAGATAGCTGTCATAGCCCTGGATAATTTCCTGTGTGTTATATTTCATAATGCAAATCCTTTCCTATTAATATAATATCTTATTATTTTGCTTCTGGTATAAGTGTTAAAATCTCATTAATAGGCATGCACATCTCATCAGCTTCCTTGCAACGTGAATTCTTAAGAATGCTCTTTGCAGTTTCAACCATTGGAGGGAATGAGCTTCTAATTAACTGGTTTGCATAGATAACAATGTTAACTCCATGTTCAGCAAATTCTTTTTCTGTAACCATATTGAATGTTGTAGGCACAACAACAATTGGAGTCTCCTTATCTTCCGATCTGAAGATATCGCAGAATTCAAAGATTTCATCCGGAGATTTCTTTCTGGAATGAATCATGATACCATCAGCACCAGTATTTACATAAGCTCTTGCACGTGTAATTGCATCATCCATACCTTGTTCAAGAATTAAGCTTTCGATTCTAGCAATAATCATAAAATCAGTTGTAGTTAAGGCAACTTTACCTGCTTTAATCTTTTCACACATGGTTTCAATGCTACACTGTGTCTGTTTTACTTCAGTTCCAAATAAGGAGTTCTTTTTAAGGCCTTCCTTATCTTCGATAATAACTGCGGAAACACCCATTCTTTCAAGCGTTTTTACAAAAAATTCAAAATGTTCCGTTAATCCGCCTGTATCACCATCAAGGATGATTGGTTTAGTAGTAACCTCCATGATTTCATCAATGGTGTTTAATCTGGAGGTATTATCAACTAATTCGATATCTGGTTTACCTTTTGCAGTAGAATCACATAAGCTGGATACCCACATAGCATCGAACTGAACAATCTCGCCATCTTTTTCAACTTTTGTATCCTCTACAATAAGACCTGTTAAACCGTCATGTGCTTCACAAACAGTAACTGGTTTCTTAAGCGCTAATAATTCTTTTAATCTAGCTCTTCTCTTTTCTGGCATAGAAAGAATTCTTCTAGCATCATTCTCTAGTAATTTAGTGGTATCGTCTATAGTGTATGGAAATTCTACTAATTCTCCACCATATGTATTAAGTACTTCAATCACTTTCTCTCGGATAGGAGCCTGTGCCCCGGTTAACCAGTCATCACCATGTACAACAATGTCTGGTTTATATTTCAACAAATTTTCTTCATAGTCAATGCTGTTCTGTGTAATAACATTCGCTACCCCACGAATACTCTTAACAATTTCACAACGTTCTTCAAATTTTACTAACGGATATCTTTTATATCTTGCTACCGCTTCATCAGTTAAAACAGCCACTGTTAACTCACCAAGCCCCGCAGCTTTATTAATAATTTTGATATGTCCATTATGGATTATATCAGTACTCATTGATAGATATACTTTCTTCATATCCCCCTCCAATTACACTATATCAATCTATTTCTCATAAAAACAAGATCTTCTTCCGTGTCGATTTCTCCACAAAGTCTTCCTTTCACATCTAATGTTTGCACATTCATATTATTTGATACAACATTCATAGCATTCTCAGCATACACTGACTTATTACCATTCTTACAAAACTCAAGAATATTCGTAAGCCATGTGTTCCAATCTTCCTTTGTAAGATGGTATAAAGGTTGGGCTGCCATGGCAGAATCAAAGAATTCAATTCCAACTTCAGTGATTTTACCATTTTCCACTACCGCTTTAAAATCCTTCTCTGGAAGTGGCAACGTGGAGTCTACAACCATTACACTTTCTTTGCTGGAGAGGACATCCTGTAATACGGAATCCTCAAACACCAAGTCTCCATGCATTAGTACAAGCTCTGTATCTGTAAGATATTGTTTGGCCAGTGCAATGGAATAGATATAATTTGTAGAAGCATAATCCGGATTGTTGACAAAAGTAAATTGCATGTCCGGATATTTATCTGTTACATAGTCCTCCAACACCTTAGCAAAAGGACCAGTTGTAATTACCGTATCTTTAATGCCTGCATATAGTAATTTCTGTATCTGCAAATCAAGTGGGGAGACCCCTGGGAATATTTCCACCATACCTTTAGGTCTACTCTGTGTCAAATGACCCATTCTTTTTCCTAAACCTGAATTTAAAATCAATGCCTTCATATTAACACCCCTTTAAGAAATTCATAAAGTCATCTCTATTCTGAATAGGTGTAGTTGTAGGTCTTCCTAGATCTGCTCTAGAGAAAAGGTTTGTTCTGATTTCAACCAATACAGGACCTTCCTCCTGTTTAACCTGATTAAGAACTTTAACAATTTCATCTTCCGTTACTGCTTTAAATGCCTTTTTATATCCACAAGCCAATGCAACGGCAGGATAATCTATATGATTACTTACAGTAGGTACACCACCAACTGTCTCATGGGCACCATTATTAATTAAAATATGTACATAGTTTTTAGGTTCATTTGCAGCTAATACAGCCATACTTCCCATATGCATTAAAACTGCACCATCTCCATCCAGACAATATACCTTGCGGTCGATCTTTTCTTTGGCAATAGCAAGGGCTATCATAGAGCTGTGACCCATAGAACCTACGGTTAAAAAGTCACGTTTATGACCTTGATTATATTCTTCACGACACTCAAATAATTCTCGGGAAAGTTTTCCTGTAGTTGAAACAAAAATGTCACTTTCCTTAGATTCCTTAACTACAATCTTAACCACCTCTTCTCTGGAAAGTGGATAGTCATTGTGATAATTCATCTTAGCATCATTCTTTAATGCACCTTTTTTCACAACAATGGCAAAGCATCTTCCCTGAGCAAACTCTTCTTTTGCTTTAGCTAATGCTTCTACTAATTCATCCTCTGTTGTTTCCTTAGTAAGAACATAATGTGCAATCTCCAGACAATCTAGTATTTCACAGGTAATCTGTCCTTGGAAAATATGCTGAGGCTCGTCCTTTACACCAGGCTCTCCTCTCCAACCGATTACAAACATAGTAGGAATCGCATAAACTTTATCGTTTAATAAAGAACAGATTGGATTTACTGCATTACCTATACCACTATTCTGCATATACACTAATCCAGGCTTACCAGTTGCCAAATAATGTCCTGCAGCCAATGCTATAGCAGCACCTTCATTTGCAGCAACTATGTGTTTGTCACAAACTCCAAACTCCTCCATTAGATAATCACATAGTGCCTTTAATTGAGAATCGGGAACTCCGGTATAATAGTCAATTCTCAATTCATTCAAGTGACTTACAAAACTTTTAATATCCATCGTTTTCTCTTCCTTTATAAATAGTTAAACTATAGCAATTTATTTGTAATATTATCACAAAAAATATAATTATTCAACATCTATTTATATAGTACTATATTGCTTGGAAGGAAACATATCTGACTCAAAATTAGACGATCAGAAAAGCCAGCCCCACGAATAAAATATGCATCACTTCAAAACTCAATACAAATGCTAGAGTATGTTCCCGATGTGGGTGTTATTCTGCCACAAAGAAAGAAACCAATCGGCTGGAGCATTTAAAGAAATATGGTTTTATAAATAAAAAACCAAGAAAATGTATCCTGGAGAAGAATTACAAAGAGATTTTTAAGATGTTTTGGAGATGTCAAATTTAAGTATGTTATTGATTATTCAAGCTATGGACAGTCAATCCTCTCTCTTTCTTCTCTTCTTTTCTCTCCCCGTACTTCTTTTTTAATACTTCTTTTTTAATACTTTTTACTTCCCACTTGCTAAACGTTCCATAGTGAATATATAGAATTTACTATAAAGATTTGTAATCATAGACTCACCAATACAAAATAATTAAGCTTCAACATTTTTGATATCTTTAGTTCTCCTCGTCATGATGATTACCATAGATTCTTGAAATTACACTATTTTGTAACAATATATTAAATATTGACATACATTATAATCCCTTCTATAATTACATGAGACAATCAAAATAATAACTTTTCAATCCTTTAATTACAATAAAAGATGCATATTATTTATCATGTGTTTTTTGTTTATCATTTACTATTTTAATTTTAAGCCCATACATATGAATGATAAAAACAATTTATGGTTAAAATAATAAATAATACTCAGAAAGGGATTATATAACAGCTATGATTAATAAAATTCTTAGAAAACTCCTTCCATCAGGTTTGTATGGCAGACTTAAATTATTCTTAAAAAATGTAAAAAAGTTTTTACGCTTCAGGCTGTCTTTGTCTTACTATTATGCCGTTTACTGCACTACACGCAAAGTACATGCTGACTTTATCTTATATGAGTCTTCTGCAGGAGCAGGCATGACCTGTAATCCATATTCAATATTCAAAGAATTTATGAAAGACCCTCTATTCGATCAATATAAACACATATGGGTCATCCAAACTAAAGAAGAGATGAAACTTCTCAAAAAAGAATATAAGCAGAATAAGAATATTAAATTCATCCTGTATAATACAATAAAGTACGTTAAATACCTGGCTATTACTAAATATATTTTTCAAAACACCTCTTTTTCAAGCTACTTTGCAAAAAGGGAGGAACAAGTATACATTAACACCTGGCATAGTATTACCGTAAAAACCCTTGGTTTTGATGTTCCAAACGGTCCTGTACAAGTAAAAAATATGCTTAGAAACCTTATGCAAAGTGATTACATAATATCAGCGAATAAGTTTACTACTAAAATTTTCCGGGATTCCTATAAACTTGATGGCCTATACACTGGGAAAATAATTGAAGAAGGACATCCTAGAAATGACAGTCTTGTAAAAACAAACCGAGACTATATCCTAAACAAATTGCAACAAAGAGGAGTTACAATTGATCCAACTAAAAAAATAATACTGTACGCCCCTACATGGAGAGGATCAACGGTATCTAGTGTAGTGAATGATGTTGACAGTTATTGTGATTTTGTTCAAAACGTATCTGGTCAAATAGATGGAACACAGTATCAAATACTAATCAAACCTCATCCTTTTGTTTATAAGAAACTCAGCCTTAAAGAAAAGAATAGCGGCACATTTATTTCTAGCTCTATCGATACAAATGAGTTGTTATCTATCGTGGATATACTAATCTCGGATTATTCCAGTATTTACTTCGATTTTTTGAATACGAATAGACCTGTACTATTCTATATTCCAGACCTAGAGAGCTATACAAACGAGCGCGGCTTATACTTTACCTTAGACGAATTACCAGGACCTATTGCAGATACGGCTAACCAAATTGGAACTATGATTAACAATATAGACGATGTTTGTGTAAAGTATAAAGACATCTATGATAACACTAAATCATGGGCATGTGAATATGACGATGGCAATGTATCAAAAAAGATTATTGATATCATCTTTCACAATAAAACCACATATAATATACATTCTGACTTTATTACCGATAAGAAAAAGATTCTGATTTATGGTGGGGGATTCTTAACAAATGGAGTAACTACTTCATTAATCAGCTTGCTAAATATGATTGATTACAACAAATATGATATTTCTGTATGTTCCTTCGAACAAAGTAAATCAGATACGATACCTAACCTTTTAAAGCTCAATCACAATGTCAGAGTATTCTTTAGATGTGGAACACATCCAGCAACAACAAGAGAATTTATGAATATAGAATATTTAAAAAAACATGGCTTCTTAACCAAAAAATCCAAAAGAAAATATCCTACACTCTTGTTAAAAAGAGATTTTATCCGTTGTTTCGGAAATGCTAAATTCGATTACGCAATTGATTTTTCAGGATATGGATTATTTTTCCCACTTTTATTTTTGCAAGCAGAAGGGGCAAAACGTATTATTTGGCAACATAACGATTTACAAAATGATCTAGGTAACAATGAGAAATATAACTTAGGGCATACTAAGTTCAATTCACTCAAATTAAATGCGCTGATTAGCATCTATAGATACTTTGATGTAATTGTATCTAGTAGCAAAGAGTTAATGGAAATCAACAGAGAAAAACTCTCTACACCGGAAACAAGATTAAAATTTTCATATGTAACTAATACTTTAAATTATAAGAGAATTTTAACTCTTGCTAATGAGGACAATATAATAACCTATAAAGGCAATGATTATATTCGTATCAGCCAAAACGATGAAACTACTCATTTGACTAACATTACATTATACCAATATAACTCCTGTAAAGTTGATGAAGCTGGCGGGAAACCTATAAGGTTTGTTACAGTGGGACGCCTTTCACCTGAAAAAAACCACACGAACCTTTTATATGCATTCAAGCAATTACATGAGCTTTATAAGAATATTGAACTAATTATCATAGGTAACGGTACTTTAAGAAAGGACCTAGTTAATTTAGTTAATGAATTAGGAATTCAAGATGCTGTAACGTTTACAGGTAATTTAGATAATCCTTTTGGACTGATGAAACATTGTGATTGCTTTATCTTCCCATCTAAATATGAGGGTCAGGGATTAGTAGTCTTAGAAGCAAGATTACTAAAGTTGCCGATTATTGTATCTGACTATGATGTAGTACAATCTGTTTGTGTTCCAAATGGCCAGTTGATTGTAGGGAAAGAGAAAACAGATTTATATAATGGAATGGTTGCCTTTATGGAGGGTAAAGTTACTAATAATTATATATTTAATCCAAAAGACTATAATGCAAAAGCTTACTCTGAATTTGAGAAGTTATTTGAATAATTACGTAAACACTCCATAGCGAGTGTGTAGAATCTACTATGAATATTTGAAATAATAGCCTAAAAAGTCAAAAAAGTATACTCTAAACTTTTTTGACTTTTTTTGGCGGAAGTCTATGAAATCAACTACATCTCTAGTCCCCCATCTGTATCGACTAATACAATAGGCAGCGCAGGTTCGCATATGTAAGAACCCTCACAATCCATTCTTAGGATCACAACACACAATGACACACTATGGAATATAGTGGTTCAGTTGTCAAGACAAAAATTTAGGGTTTTTATAATGAACTGATATGGTTGATAAGTGACAAGGTTCTGGGGGGGAATAGTGGAACACTCTCCATATACATTTATGCATTAAGCTA
>JAEZPG010000119.1 GCA_023413555.1 Bacillota bacterium
TAAAGACCTCCTATGAGGAAGCCATAAAGAACAACCATCCACTTGACTGGATGGAGGAAGAAACCCAGGAAGAGTATGTTATCCTTGATAAGGCTGGTCGAGTTCAGATACCAAGAGAGATTCTTGAGCAGTTAGGAGTAAATGATAACAAGGTAAAACTGGATTTGGTAGATGGTAAGGTGGTCATCACTAAGCCGGATCTAGTGGAATAAAGATAAAACAGGGGGTTGCTCAATTGGGCAACTCCTTAGTTGATGTAACATATCGGCCAAAAATATAAAATTGTTTCATAGATACTTATTTATTTTGTTATAATTTTGTGTATAATAGATGGTGCAATTGTAAAAAGAGAGTATGCTAGTTATTTTGTCTTATAATTGGAGAAGAGTCGATGAATTACGCAGATATTAAAGAGTTTGATGTGGCAAATGGGCCTGGAGTCCGCATATCCCTTTTTGTCAGTGGATGCACGCATCACTGTAAGGGGTGTTTTAATGAGGTGGCTTGGGATTTTGACTATGGGACACCCTTTACGGAAGAAACTGTAGACAAAATCTTAGAATTTTTAAAGCCTGATTATGTTGCTGGATTGACTATATTAGGTGGAGAACCATTTGAACCTGAAAACCAAAAGGCAGTGTTGGCTCTTGTGAAAAGGGTTCGGGAAGTGTATCCTGGCAAAAGTATATGGTGCTACAGTGGATATGATTTTGAGAAGGACATGCTAGGTACAATGAGCAAGAATTATCCAGAGACTTTGAAGTTGTTACAACGTCTAGATATCTTGGTAGATGGAAAGTTTGAGTTAGAAAAGAAAGATTTAGGACTACGCTTTAGGGGTTCTTCGAACCAGAGAATTATAAAGGTTCCGGAGTCTTTGCAACAACATAAGATTGTTTTATGGGAAGGTATGAATGCATAAGAGCAGTGTGTAGGTAGCAAGACAAGGCTTAAATCTGCGATATAATGTAAATAGGAATCAAAAGGAAGAAGAGGTATAAAACATGGAAACTATAAAAATACAATATCATAGTGATAGGATTGATAAGTTAGAATACATCGATGGTAAGTCTGATTGGATAGATCTTAGAGCTGCAGAAGAAGTAGAATTTAAGGCGGGAGAGTTTAAGTTAGTTGATCTTGGTGTTTCTATGAGACTTCCAGAAGGATATGAAGCACATATCGCACCTAGAAGTTCAACATTCAAGAATTATGGATTGATTCAAACAAACTCTGTTGGTATTGTGGATTGGTCCTATAATTCATCTCAGGACCATTATAAGTGGCCAGCATTTGCAACAAGGGACACTGTCGTTCATGTGAATGATCGTATTTGCCAATTCCGTATCGTAAAGAATCAGCCCAAAATTGAGTTTGAAGAGGTAGATCATTTGGAGGGCTTAGCTCGTGGTGGTTTTGGCTCTACAGGAATTCAATAGTATTAAACAGCAAATCATATACATTGATGCAACGATTACTTATTGAGGAGTATAAAAATAAATAGTCAGGCAAAATAGAATTGTCAACCTAAATTGATATAAAGGTTGACAATTCTATTTTTTATTATTATAATAAAGAAATCATATTGATTGTGAATACAGTACATACTTTGGAGGTTTATATGAAAAGAAATAATACAATTACTTTGGTTTTAATAGGGCTGTTTGCTGCTATTTTATCTGTTTTTGCACCAATTGCCATTAATCTTCCATTTACTGCAGTCCCAATATCCTTGGCAACCTTTGCCGTGTATCTCTGTGGAGCTGTACTTGGACCTTATTATGGAACAGCTAGTGTAGCAATTTACTTACTATTAGGTATTGTAGGAATACCTGTTTTCTCAGGATATACAGCAGGAATTCAGAAGCTAGCAGGGCCAACGGGAGGATATTTGGCAGGATATGTGTTTATGGTCTTCTTTACTGGGTTTGCTGTAAGACATCTTCCTAAAAAATATATCGGTTATCCAATTGGCATGATTGCTGGAACTGTAGCTTTATATCTCATAGGCACTGCTTGGTTTATGATTCAAAGTGGAACAAAACTGTCAGCAGCTTTGACAATGTGTGTGTATCCTTTTATTCCGGGAGATATTGTAAAGATGATTGCTGCAATCGCACTGGCGTATCCTCTAAATCATGCTTTTTTGGGCCAGCTACTTAGAAAAGCATAACAATAGGAATTTATTAATAATCCTCTATCATGTAATAGGTGTAAGTGTAGGATTAAAAAAGAGTTTGGCATTCGACACATGCAAAACTCTTTTTAATTCATACATATTTTAGACGGAAAAGTCTTAGCATGAACAGAATAAGCAATCACTGTCATTA
The DNA here is from genome assembly GCA_023413555.1 of Bacillota bacterium. Taxonomy (GTDB): domain Bacteria; phylum Bacillota; class Clostridia; order Lachnospirales; family Lachnospiraceae; genus KM106-2. The sequence continues at coordinate 2,331 of JAEZPG010000119.1, forward strand.
TGATTTTGAAGGACACGGGCAGTGTAGTAATAATAAAGAGACAGCTTATATGATGGATAGGTCTCAGGTAGTTGGTATTTTCTTAAGAATGAAAAAGGGAAGTTTGGTCAATTATAAAATTAAAATAAAATACTAAAAAATGTTGAAAAATAGGGAGTTTATCTGTATACTTATTTACTGAATTATCTTTTTCCCATGAGTGGCACATGGGTTATGAATGGAGCCAAATATGTATAATTTAATTTCTAGAGACGGAAATGCCAAACGAGGAGAATTTCATACTGTTCATGGAACCATACAGACGCCAGTTTTTATGAATGTAGGAACTGCAGCAGCAATTAAGGGAGCTGTATCTACCATGGATTTGCAAGAGATTAAAACTCAGGTTGAGCTGTCTAACACTTACCACTTGCATGTGCGCCCAGGTGATAAGGTTGTGAAGCAAATGGGCGGACTTCATAAGTTTATGGTTTGGGATAAACCAATTTTAACAGACTCTGGTGGCTTCCAGGTGTTTTCTCTGGCTGGCTTGCGTAAGATCAAAGAAGAGGGAGTTTATTTTAATTCGCACATTGATGGCCGTAAGATTTTTATGGGACCAGAAGAAAGTATGCAAATCCAGTCTAATCTGGCATCTACTATTGCCATGGCATTTGATGAGTGTCCACCACATCCTGCAACCAGAGAATATATGCAGAATTCGGTTGATAGAACTACTCGCTGGTTGGTACGCTGTAAGAAGGAGATGACTAAGTTGAATTCTTTAGAGGGTACCATTAATAAAAACCAGATGTTATTTGGAATTAATCAGGGTGGAACCTTTGAAGACATTCGTATTGAACATGCCAAAAGAATATCTGAGCTGGATTTAGATGGTTATGCTTTAGGGGGGTTAGCAGTGGGAGAGACTCATGCTGAGATGTATGAGATTATAGAAAAGACTGTCCCGTATCTGCCTTTGGAGAAACCAACCTATTTAATGGGAGTTGGAACTCCTGCCAATATCTTAGAAGCAGTGGAGCGTGGAGTGGATTTCTTTGATTGTGTGTATCCTTCTAGAAATGGTCGGCATGGACATGCCTACACAAATTATGGTAAGATGAATCTGCTAAATGCCAAATATGAGACTGATAATCGACCAATTGAAGAGGGTTGTGGTTGTCCAGCATGTAGAACCTATAGCCGTGGTTATATCAGACATCTTCTGAAGGCAAAAGAAATGCTTGGACTTCGACTTTTAGTCTTGCATAATTTGTATTTTTATAATACGATGATGGAAGAGATAAGAGAGGCCATCGAGGAACATCGCTTTACAGCATATAAGAAGCAAAAACTTGAGGGTTTTGAACAGCAAGATACCTAATCCGATAATATCGGTAATATAAAACAGGTTGATAAATAGGAGGAATTATTCATGAGTAATAGTTTATTTTTAACAGCAGCCAACGGAGGCTCTTTGATGACACTCGTTTTATACTTTGTTGCAATTGGTGCAGTATTTTATTTCATCGCAATCAGACCACAGAAGAAACAACAAAAACAACACAAATCTTTATTAGGCTCATTGGCAATTGGTGATAGCATTCTTACAACCAGTGGTTTCTATGGTGTTGTAATTGATATTATGGATGAAGTAGTAATTGTAGAATTTGGTAATAACAAAAACTGTCGTATTCCTATGAAAAAAGAAGCGATTGTAGATGTTGAGAAACCAGAAGAGAAAGAAGAAATATAATTTCAATTAGTAAAATGGAAGCTAGCCGTTAGTTTATATAGACTGACGGCTAGTTTTTTTGGGTTAATCCAATAAAGCCAGAGTTGACTGGGAATTGTTATAGTGGTATACTTTCGATATACATGTATACTAATAGTATACTAAAGAAAGCAGGAGGAAAGTTCATTGAAGAAAGAACTGTCACGTCAGGAAAGAGAAAAAATTGAGATAGAGAAGACTATTTTACAGCACGCAGAGCAGTTATTTCGTCTAGGTGGATATAGAAATACATCTATGGATACACTGGCACAGAGTTGTGAATACACAAAGCGGACAATCTATAGATATTTTGTTTGCAAGGAAGATTTATATTATGCCATATTGCTGAAAGGTCATATGAGGCTTTTAGAGAATATGAGGGAGGAAATCCAATCGGGCAATACAGGCTATGAAAAAATCAAGTTAACTTACGGTGTATTCTTTGACTTTTATAAGACTAATGAATCCTTATTTGACCTGATGTCAGAAGTGAAATCAACCAGGACAAAAAGGGACTTGAATCAGCTTCCTTATTACATGAAATATTCCGATTGTATCCGAATTATCTATAAAGAGGTTCTTTCACTGTTCCAAAAAGCTTCCTCTGATCATAGTATTCGAACCGATGTGGGAGCAAATCAACTCGGTCTCTCATCCATTTTTTTGTTGAACGGTTTTATCCATATGCTCAATTTATGTGGAGACAGCTTTATAGAATTTTTCGATCTTGATAAAGAACAATTCGTGGCTTTCACGGAAAACTTATTATTTCAACAAATAAAGGGATGATAATCGAAAGGAGCAAAAGAAATGCTTGAGAATGTAACAGAGCTTGATTACCAAAATAAGAAAATAATTTTAATTGCTACAGCTCATGTTTCTAAGGAAAGTGTGGAGCTTGTAAAACAGGTTATTGAAGCAGAGCGTCCTGATAGTGTTTGTATTGAGCTAGATGAGGACAGATATAATAGTATTCAAAATCCCAATGCATGGGAAAATACGGACCTTGTCCAAGTGATTAAGTCAAAAAGGGTAGGGTTTCTTGTTGCCAATCTCGCGTTAGGCTCTTATCAAAGAAAAATTGCAAAGCAACTCAATACTTCTGTGGGTGGCGAAATGATACAAGGGATGAATAGTGCAAAGGAGATAGGGGCAACTCTAGTTTTGGCAGACCGAAAAGTACAAACCACCTTTCTTCGTATCTGGCGAAAGCTCAGTCTGTGGGAAAAGAATAAACTTATCTTCAGTCTATTGTTTTCATCTGGAGATGACACTAGTGTCTCTAGTCAAGATTTACAAGAGTTATTAAAGACGGACATGTTAGAGTCAGTATTACATGATATACGTAAAAACTATCCCAAAGTGGGGGATATATTAATTAGTGAGCGAGACCGATACTTAGCTGCAAAGATAAAAGATGCACCAGGAAATAAGATAGTGGCTATACTCGGCGGTGCTCATGTACCTGGTGTACAGAAAGAAATCTATCGCTTACAAGATATTGACAGCATTTCCACTGTTCCACCTAAAAGTCTGCTTTCCAAAACGGTAGGTTATATGATACCCGCCGGTGTAATGGTCTTATTTCTATACGCTTTTTTTGTAAACATACAGACCGGATTGGAGCAATTATCAACATGGGCCCTTTGGACGGGTGTACTGGCAGCTCTTTTTACGGCAATATCACTTGGACACCCTTTGAGTATCATAACATCTCTCGTAATAGCACCATTTACCACGATAAATCCTGTTCTCGCTTGTGGCTTGTTTACAGGCTTGGTAGAAGCAAAGATAAAGAAGCCAACAGTTCAAGATATTAATAAAATTCCGGAGGATATCTTTTCTTTTAAAGGCTTCTTTAGAAATCGGTTTTTAAGAACAATACTTGTAGTTTTTATGGCTAATATAGGTGCTTCTCTTGGTACATTTGTAGCAGGAGCAGATATAATTAGTAATTTATTCTGATTATGGGGGATAGGAAAAAATTATCACTTGTCTATAATTTCAAATCTGTTAGAATACTCTCTGGAATACAAAGATTTCCCCGACCACTACCAAGGTCAATATCAGGCTTTACTGATCCATGAAAATCAGACCCACCAGTTATCAGCAAATTGTACTTACGAGCCAGAGATTTCACATAGGCTTCATCATTATTTACATTACAACTGTAAATAGCTTCAATTCCTTGAAGACCATAAGATTTTAAATCTTGAATGAGAATTTTTAATTGAGTTGGGGTGAGTTTGTAGAGAAGAGGGTGGGCTAATACTGGAATCCCATGAGCTTGTAGAATTAACTCTATAGCCTGCTTAGGAGACAAATATTCTCTTGTTACATAATAAGGGGAGGAAGAGTCTAGATATTTAGTAAATGCCTCCTTCATAGAGGAAACATAGTCCTCCTTTAGCATATATTTGGCAAAATGAGCTCTTGTTAGAACAGCATCCTTGCCATCCGCTTTCATTTTTTCCACGGTGATAGGGATACCCACTTTTTGTAGATTGCTGCACATTTTGTAGTTTCTTGATTCTCTCTCGTTTGCCGCTTCTTTTAGCGCCTGTAATAGGATAGGATTATGATGGTCTATGCATAAACCTAATATATGAATATCTTCACCTTTGTAGGAGGCTGACAGTTCAACACCTGGTATGACAATTAGGGGATGACCTTTTAATGCGGAAGCTTTTGCAGCTGAGATTGCTTCTTCTACACCATCAACAGTGTCATGATCTGTCAGGGCAAACGCTGTAAGATTTTTTTCTATGGCAAGAGATACAATCTGGGTAGGTGAGAGAGTTCCATCTGAACAGTTAGAATGGACGTGTAAATCAATGTATTTCATTTGGTAGTTCCCTCCTTTGAAATGGGAGCATTTGTGTATGTTAGCCCCTCTATGTGGAAAGTATAACATAAATATAATAGAAAACAAGCATAGAACCATAGAAGGAATAATATATTCTAATAAAGGTTAGATGTGTTTATTGGACTTGAAGGAGGAACTTTGATGCAACAGGTATCACAAAGGTCAGTAAAGGCTTTAGTTATTGTAAAGACTTTACTTGTTACGTATATTATAACAGCGCTACTTTTACTTTTATTGGCTCTGATTATGTATAAGATTGATCCACCAGGAGCAGTGATTAGTGTAGGACTGATTCTTACATATATTTTATCCAGCTTTGTTGGTGGATATATCATTGGGAATGCCAAAAAAGAAAAGAGATTTTTATGGGGAATTGCCATGGGAGTAGCATATTTCCTGATTATTTTTATAGTTTCTGTAATCTTTAGCAAAGATTTATTTGACGGTATGGGAAGTATTATATCTGTACTTTGTATGTGTGGGATAGGGGGTATGATAGGGGGTATGGTAAGCTAGTATCCGGTTAGAATGTAACATATGACTTTTGACATACCTTGAATATTATGGTATAATACCCACAAATTGCAATTATGATATAACGGGACCAAAGCTTGATGATTTAGTCCGATTAAGAAATAATGGCATATGTAATTATTAAAGGAGGAGGCTATAAACATGAAGCGTATTAAATCTTTACAGACAAAGAGTTTTAAAGATACAGTGAAAAAAGGTGGATGTGGCGAGTGTCAGACTTCCTGTCAATCAGCTTGTAAAACATCTTGTACAGTTGGTAATCAGACCTGTGAAAACAATAACTAAAGGTTAGCAGCGACCTCGGTCGCTGCTTTGTTATGTAAAAGGAGATTTGTCGTGGTACATCAGTACAAAAATAATGGTTATAACATCGTATTAGATGTAAATAGTGGAAGTGTCCACGTAGTAGATGATTTAAGTTATGATATGATTGCAATGTATGAACACTCAGATGTTGAGGAGATCGTTGCAACAATGCTTGATAAATACCAGGAGGATGGTATTACTAGGGAAGATATTGAGGAAACATTAGATGAAATCAAAAGTCTTAAGGATGATAATGCATTGTTTTCTGTGGACATTTATGAAGATAAAATTATAGATTTCAAGAAACGTAAAACAGTGGTGAAGGCACTATGTTTACATATTGCCCATGATTGTAACCTAGCCTGTAGGTACTGCTTCGCTGAGGAAGGAGAATATAAAGGGAGAAAAGCTCTTATGTCCCTTGAGGTTGGAAAGAAAGCAATTGATTTTCTGATTTCTAATTCTGGGAACCGTCGCAATCTGGAGATAGACTTCTTTGGCGGAGAGCCACTGATGAACTGGGATGTGGTAAAGGAAATTGTAAAATATGGTCGTGAGCAGGAAAAACTACATGACAAGAATTTTCGTTTCACACTTACTACGAATGGTGTTCTGTTGAATCAGGAGATTATGGACTTTGCCAATAAGGAAATGAGTAATGTGGTACTTAGTATTGACGGCCGTAAAAAAATTCATGACATGATGCGTCCAGCCCGTAATGGGAAAGGCAGTTATGATGTGATTTTACCAAAATTTAAGGCATTTGCTGAACAGAGAAACCAGTTGAATTATTATGTTAGAGGTACGTTTACCCATAATAATCTGGATTTCTCCAAGGATGTTTTGCATCTTGCGGATCTTGGCTTTAAGCAAATCTCTGTTGAACCCGTAGTAGCTCCTTCGGAAGAGAGCTATGCTCTTAAGGAAGAGGATCTTGATCAGATTTGCAAGGAATATGATATTCTTGCTGCTGAAATGGTGAAACGTAAGAAAGAGGGAAAAGGCTTTAATTTCTTCCATTTTATGATTGATCTGGAAGGTGGACCTTGTGTTTATAAAAGACTTTCTGGCTGTGGTTCAGGAATTGAGTATTTAGCGGTTACCCCTTGGGGAGATTTGTATCCATGCCATCAGTTTGTAGGAACCGATGAGTATAAGATGGGAACAGTATTTGATGGTATTACTACTCCAGAGATTCAGGATGAATTCAAATGTTGTAATGTATATACCAAAGATGATTGTAAAAAATGCTTTGCAAAATTCTACTGTAGTGGCGGCTGTGCTGCCAATGCTTTTAATTTTAACGGCAATATTAATAGTACCTATGATATAGGCTGTAGGCTACAGAGAAAACGTGTGGAAAGCGCTCTTATGATGAAAGCTGCAGAAGCAGAGGAAGAATAACAAAACAGACTCCAGGTAGTAACAGGATGTTTTAATATGAGAATAAAAGATAGAAAATGGCATAGTAATACATGTCATTTTCTTTTTTT
>JAEZPG010000042.1 GCA_023413555.1 Bacillota bacterium
TTTTGGTGGTTATACTGCACTTGAGAAGATTACCTTTGAGGGCGATGTTGATTTAACCGCAGGCGGTATATTTGGCGGTAGTACGGGATTAAAAACACTTATTTTTAAAGGTGAAAGCAAAATTTCAAACGGTGCTTTTAATGGTTCCAGTAATCTTGAATCCATAAGCTTCGGTGGAAAAACAGATGTTAGTAATGGAGTATTCTCAGGCAATTCTAAACTAAAAGAATTAACCTTCCCAACGGGTTCAATTTTTAACGCTGGCGTTTTTGGTGGTTTTACTGCACTTGAAAAGATTACCTTTGAGGGCGATGTTGATTTAGCGGCAGGAGGTATATTTCAAGGCACTTCTGGGTTGAAAACACTTATTTTTAAAGGCGAAAGCAAAATTTCAAATAGTGCATTCAGTGGTTCCAGTAATCTTGAATCCATCAGCTTTGGCGGAAAAACAGATATTCGTAATGGAGTGTTCTACGGTAATTCAAAACTGAAAGAACTAATATTTCCAACAGGTTCAACCTTTGGTTATAGCATTTTTATGGAGAATCCGGCACTTGAAAAGGTTACTTTTGAAGGCGATGTTGATTTAACTGCAGGCGGTGTATTTCAAGGAAATATCGGATTGAAAACACTCATATTTAATGGCGAAAGCAGACTTGCAAACAGTAGTTTCCAGAATGCTGTTAATTTGAAAGAAATATATTTCGCAAAGAAAACTGAGCTTGGTTCAGGTGCATTTAGTAATATTGGCACGGAGCTTGCTGATAAAACAGATGTTATCGTGCTTCCGGATGGAAGTACGGTGGGCACAAGTGCTTTTTATGAATCTAATTTGTCAGGAGTTGAATTTAAAGCACTAGTACCTCAAACATTTAATAGAGATGTTTTATCGAAGTGTAAGGACGGTGCAGTTATTTATGTTCCGTGTGTTTCTACGCAAGCTTATACGACTGCTCTCAATGAAGGTCAGTATCCTGCTAATCCTCAGAACTTTGCAATCAAAGGAGTACATACAATAGATACCAAAAAATATGTATCTGATATAAATAATCATTGGAATAAGTGTAGCAATTGTGATGAACATTTTAACAAAGCAACGCATGCTGCAGGCGATTGGATTACAGATATTCCAGCAACGCAGACAGCGAACGGAACGAAGCACAAAGAATGTATCGTTTGTCAATATAAGATGGAAACAGGTATCATTCCTGCAACGGGTAGTTCCAGTGAACATACCCATAAGTACAGTAATTGGAGTTTCAATTCCGAAAAACACTGGAAAGAATGTTCTTGTGGTGATAAAACTGAACTAACCACACATAGCTTCGAATGGATAATAGATAAGGAAGCAACAAATACAACAGTGGGTAAAAAACATGAGGAATGCACGGTTTGTGGTTATAAGAAAGCTGCGGTTGAGATTCCGGCAATTGGAAATACAGATGACACGATCAATTCACCAAAACCGGGAGAAAACAATTCTGACGCAGGAGAGACAAACAGTCCGCGGACCGGAGATAACAGCAATATGTTCCTTTGGTTCGTCCTGCTCTTCATCAGCGGAGGTGCAGCCATTGGTACAACAGTTGTAAACAAAAAGAAAAAGTACCACAGATAACAGAAGACAATAATTCGGCTACTCCTCTCTGACTTAAAGGTTGAGGGGAGTATTCTCTTGTCTGGTTTCCGAGTAAGACAAAAGCGTCGTAGAAATACGGCGCTTTTAGTTACCCGGAAGCGACAAACAAGAGTACAGCACGGAGAGGTTTTGGGTGTTTCTGCGTTTGGGATCAAATCTACAAATAGGCAACATACCCTGGCTAGTAGTGAAGAATATAAGCTCCGTAGATGTAGAGTGAAACATCCATTTGACACAGTAAAAAGAATCGACTTCTATGTTTATCGCTTATAATCTTAAGCGATTATTAAGTATGTATTCTGCTTAAGTATTATCTGATAAATTTAAAAGAATGGCTGTATAATGATTGCCATTCTCTGTATTTAAAGTAATTTTACACTTATTTAATTGTAGCAACAAGAAAAATACCATACATCAAACTGCTAATCTCTATTTGTTAGGCAGTCTGATGTACGGTTCAACGGGAGGGAGATAATTCTCTGCAATTATTTCTCTACCCTCTTGTTAGTATATCAGTATTCATTTCTTAGCGTTATTGTGATACGGTGCTGTACTATTCCTTACAATTAGTTCGGTACTAATCAGCATTTTTGTTACAGATGAAGAGGGGAACTTGATTCTATCTAATAACAGTCTGACAGCCCAGATTCCTATATCCGAACATGGAACTTTAATTGTTGTAAGAGGAGGATCAGATATAGAGGAATAAGGTATACTATCAAATCCAATAATTGAGATGTCCTCTGGAAAACGATAACCGAATTCCTTTAAAGCCTTCATGGTACCTAGCGCGATGCTGTCGTTATTGGCAACGAGAGCTGACGGAAATGTCCTTCCATTTATAAGCATTTCTTTGATAGATGTATAAGCACCTTCGGGGGTAGGTGCAACATAATAGATATTAGAGTCATCTACCTGAAGTCCGTGTTCTGCACATGCATTATAAAAAGATTTAAAGCGTAGTAAACAATTGTTAGCTGGCATGTTATTTGCTAAAAATCCAATGGATGTATGCCCTAGATTAATGAGATGATTTACTGAAGAATAAATAGCTTCCTCATTGTTCATAGTTATGCAATTATATTGTAGCATTGGCATAGGATTATCTATAATAACCGCAGGAATATTGATATCTGATAGCAAGTCTATTGCGGTGCTATTGTTAAGTTCAGTTCCTAATATCAGCAAACCATCAGTAGGGTTACTCAGTATTAGATCCTTAATTTCACTAATTTTATTCACATCACAGGTTGCTATAAGAAGTGTGTAATCTTTTTTACGGCATTCTTTCTCAACGGCATCCATGATTGCTGAGATAAAACCGAAGTTCCCATCTACAAGTTTTGCGTGGCTTTTTAACTTCAAAAAGCGAATGGTTTTATATTGTGGTTTGTTGGTGGCAATGGTAGAAGGGTCGACTGTATATCCGTTCTCGACAAGAAGCTTCATAATTTCTTCTCTTTTTTCTCGCCCAACACCACTTTTTTGTTTGAGTACAAGAGATACTGCTGATGGCGATACCCCTGCTAATTCTGCAATTTCTTTTAGTTTCATAATTTACTCCATAACACAACTCAATAGTTTTTGATGAAAGTAATAGAATATATGAATTGGATATATTCTATATAGGCTGTTATACGTGGTCCATAACTCTAGCTTTCAACAAAGTTTAGATCTTTTGTCTGGCTCTATAGATTAACAGAAGCGTTTATAACATGCCATAAGGGATATAATGTTGTCTAGTCAATTGACTACGAAACAATACTTACTAGTGTTCTAATAACTATTTTAGTATTTTTTTAATTAAAATCAATGTTTTTTAGAAAAATTCAGAATATTAATTGAAACATATCTATTTATAATTTAAATCTAGCATATCATTTTACTGCAAAGTGATAATAGAATTAACTTTGCCCATAGTATGCATTAGCCCCATGCTTACGTAAGAAATGTTTATCTAAAAGCTCTTGTTGCATAGATTCAATAGAGTTATTTAAAGCAAGGTTATGCCATGCCATAAAAGATACTTCTTCAAGAACTACGGCATTATGTACAGCATTTACAGGACTGGATCCCCATGCAAATGGGCCATGGCTGTTAACAAGAACAGCTGGGATGTTATTTGGACTTATGTTTTTGTAGGTCTCGATTATAACAGAGCCGGTTTCTTTTTCATAGGAACCATTTATCTCTTTAGGGGTCATTTTTCGCGTACATGGAATCTCTCCATAGAAATAGTCTGCATGGGTTGTTCCAAGGGCTTTTACTCCGATGCCGGCTTGAGCCATAGTGGTAGCCCATCTGCTATGTGTATGAACGATACCTCCAATATGTGAGAAGGCTCTGTACAATTCAAGATGAGTAGGTGTGTCAGAGGAAGGTTTTAGATCACTGTCTAAAACTTCTCCGGTTTCAAGTGATACAACCACCATATTCTCAGGGCTTAGTTTATCATATTCGACACCTGAAGGTTTAATTATCATAATATTATTCTCTCTGTCTACACCACTTACATTTCCCCAGGTAAAAGTTACTAGATTATATTTAGGTAATAACATATTCCCTTCATATACTTCTTGCTTTAGCTTTTCAAACATATCCATCTCCCCTTCTTATTTACTATCTTTAATTATCTCTCTAATTGCTTCTGATATCTTAGGGTCTTTAGCATTTGCAAAGAATAACTCTTCGAAATGTTCTAATTGAAATGTTGTTTTTAATAGCTCATGGTCTAGGTTCTTTAGTATATCCTCGAAACTAGCATGTGTAACAGTTTTGGTAGTATCTAGCAGGGACTTGTAATACTGCTGTACCTGCTTCTGTTCTGGTGGATATCCTTGGCCAGGGGTATTGCTAAAGAGGCTCACAATGGTATTCTTTAGATTAAGCTCGCTGGCCCAACCAAATCCTTTAGCAAATGCCAAAGAGACAGCATTACCGTTGTTAATCTGAGAAAATAGGTGTGCATCTACCGGATCTGCAATAAACCCACATTGAACTCCAGGATAGGAATTGCAGGATATTAATATCCCTTGTCCAGTTCCGCATCCGGTAATTACAAAATCAGCGGCCTTAGAATTCAGCAAGGTAGCAGCTAACAACCCTACGTTCACATACGATATAGCGTGTGCATTTTCAAAGGAATACATGCCATAATTAAATACCTGGTGTCCTAATGGATTTAGTGCATCACATAAAATAGAGTAGAGTAAGTCATTTTTAGATGCCTGACTGGATTCGTTAATTAGAGCTATTTTCATTGGTGGCCCTCCTATTCTTTTTTAGCAGATAGATTAGTTATATTAGTTATATCATTCCATAAGGAATCAAGCTTTTCGATGGCTTTTAAATATATTGCATACTTATTTTTATATATGCTGATATTTTCAGGATTTGGATAATATACCTCGGATACATTTGCCATATCCGTTATTGCCTCTTGTATGGTGTTCTTATCACCACATGCAACAGCTCCGCAGATTGCACAACCTAAAGCTCCGGTTTCTGCTGCCGAGATTACTTCGATAGGGAATTGCATGATATCAGCAAACATCTGTAGCCATACTTTTGAATTCACAACTCCGCCTGATAAGCGAATGGTTTTTGGTGGACTATTTCTCCGGGTTTTTAGTAATTTATCTAAGTGGTACTTGTGAGAGAAGCATACACCTTCATAGACTGAGCGTAAAAGGTAATCACGCTTGTGATATTTGGATATTCCGATAAAGCATCCTTTTGCATTTGGATGAGCATTACTACCCAGAATAAAAGGAAGAAATATAGGGGAGAAAATATTAGTATCTATATTGGATATACATTTATTTATATATTCATAAACATCTTTTTTATTTTTTTCAATAAACAATTCAGGAAATAGATTTTTTAGTATCCAGTCCATATTACCTGCTGATGTTGGACTGCATTCTTCTATTAAGTAATATTCAGGAATAGCAAATAGTGAATTCATCCATGCTGTTCCATCTAGAATTGGCTTCGGACTTAGATATTCGTTAATACTCCATGTTCCAGCAATCATGCAAATATTTGTAGGATCCGTAAGGCCCACGGCTAACCCGCATGCATTAATATCAAATAGACCACCAGCAACAGGAATACCTTCTGGCAATCCTGTAAGTGCAGATACTTCATTTGTTATGTAACCACATATATCCGTTGCACATTTTAGTGGTGGAAGAGCATTATATAAGGATTCCAAACCAAATAATTTTAAGAGCTCAGTATCATATTGTTTAGTATGTAGGTTTAATAAATTAGAACCAGAGTAGTCTGAATACTCACCGAAGGCTTTGCCGGTCAGTTTGAATCTTATATAGTCCTTACATGAAAAAATCCATTTTATATTATGTATAGCTTCGGGCTCATTATCTTGAAGCCATGCGAGAAGTGATACTGGCTGACAAGCCATAATATGTTGACAACTGATTTGAAATACCTTTTCAGCTACGCCGTTTTTTTCCCAAAGGATAGGATAGTTGTAGGCCCGATTATCGGTTGAACATATTCCTTTCCTAACAGGCTTATCGTCTTGTCCCCATAAATATAGTCCCTTCCCATGACCACATACAGTAATACAACGTATATCATCTGGATTAACATTTGATACTCGTAAAAGTTCTTTAAGCACTTTGCAATTAGCTTCCCACATTTTATCCATATCTTGTTCAGCAAAGTCTGGGTGGACTGATTCTGTAATTGTATCAGTGGATGATACAGCTATATCCTGACCATATTCATTGAATAGACAGGCCTTTATTGTGGTTCCACCATTGTCGAGGCCAATATAATACTTCATTATAAATCCTCCTTTAGTGAATTAATAAGTATTAAGTAGATATGAGTATTATAAAGTATAAAGAACTAAAATTCAATAAAAAATAATAAATTATACTAAAATTATAGAAAATAATTTAGTATGGAAAGATACAACAGAACAAATCATATGGGATGAAATTTTTTATAATATTACAACCATATCACCACAGGAAACCAGAATAATACACGTATATTACAACATCAGTAAAACGGAAGCTAGATTTACTTTAGTAAAATTTAGTATATTTGTGTTGACATATGGATTTAATTGTGCTAAATTTAGTAATAACATTACTAAAATGCTTGCTGCAATTAAATGTATTGTTTAGAAGGAGAGTGGAATGAAAGTACAAAGAAAAGGTACAGGAGAGATATATACTCCATTTAATCATTTTGGCATGACAACTCAGGTTTTTTTTAATCCTGATAATGGAAGTAAAAAAGCCAATGTTACTTTATCTACTGTAAAGGGTGGTGCTGGAAGCGTAGATGAGGTTCATGAGAATTCTGATCAGATACTTGTTGTCATGACAGGAGAGGCGACAGTTATGTCAGAAGGTGTACTTGTAGATAAGTTATATGAAGGGGATGCCTTATTAATATCAGCTGGAGATATACATGCAGTTGTTAATAATTCTGAGGAAGACTGTTCCTATATCTGCATAACGGTGCCACCATTGAATAAAACACATTAATACAATTTAGGAGGAACAAGATGAAGAAAGTTGTAAAACCGTATAAGTTTAGTAGCTTTGGAAGTGCATTAGATTTTCAAGAAGCACTTGCAAAGGATGGGATGAATTTTCCTGTATCCGAAGACTTATCTATTTTAAGTGAGCCGATTACTTTGGCTAATGGTCATGTAATACCAAACAGATTAGTTATACAGCCATTGGAAGGCTTTGATGGTACGAAAGATGGTAATCCATCAGATTTAATATTCCGTAGATATAAAAGATATGCAGAAGGTGGCGCAGGATTAATCTGGTATGAATCTATTACAGTAGGTGATGATGGTAGATGTAATCCTCTGCAGATGATTATTAAGGAAGAGACTGTTCCAGAAATTAAAAGGTTAGTATCAGAATCGAATGATGCTGCTATCGCTAAATTCGGTCGGAAACCATACAACGTTCTTCAGCTTACACATTCTGGTCGAAGAAGTACTAATGAAAATTGGGAATCAATACCTCTTGCAGCTTGTACAAATCCGTATATGGATAGTCATAATGCAATCGATGGTCAAACAGGAGAACTTATTGTTGCAACCGATGAAAAGATTGAAGAGATTATAGAAGGTTACATCCATGGCGCAGAACTAGCAGTTGAGTGTGGTTTTGATTCGGTAGACGTTAAAACATGTCATGAGTACATAATTAGAGAATTATTATCCGCATATACAAGACCTGGTAAATATGGCGGAAGTTTTGAAAATAGAACAAGAGCAGTAATGGATATTATTCATGGAATCAAGGAACGTTGCGGTGATAAGATTGATATCTGTATAAGATTAAATGCTTACGATTGTATTCCATATCCATATGGTTGGGGTATGAAACAGGTAGAAGGTCTTATGGAACCAGATCCAACAGAAGTTATCAAGTTATGTAATATGCTTGTTGCAGAAGGCGTTGACCTGATTGATCTTACTACTATGATGCCACGTTATCAGCCAACTGGAGGAGGATGTTTAGTTGAGCATGAGGACGGAGACATTGAACCATATAAAGGTGTGTATGCACTACTTGAGATGACTAAACGAATCAAGGAGCAGGTTCCAGGAGGAATATTTGTTAGTACTGGTTTAACCTGGTTAGAGAACTTTGGTGCAGCTGTTGGTGCTGGTTGTATTAAAGAAGGCTGGTTTGATATGGCTGGATTTGGAAGACAAGCTTTTGCTTATCCTGATTTTGCTCAAGATATTATTGAAAAAAATAGAATGGTTCGTTCAAAATGCTGTATCACTTGTGATAAATGCTACGATTTGATTCAGAAAGGACACGTTCAAACTGGTTGCGTAATTCGTGATCAAGAGGTGTATCTTCCATTGTATAGAAAACATGTTATGAAACTGGACGATTAATTGGAAGAAAGGATACTATATGAGATACGTAAAGCTTAATAATACTGATTTAGAAGTATCACCTATCTGCCTTGGGACTGTAAATTATGGAACATCATTAAGTAAAAAGGATTCTAAGGAGCAATTATCACAATTCTATGAAGCTGGTGGCAATTTTATAGATACTGCCCATATTTATGGAGATTGGGACTGTGATATAAAGGCTATAAGTGAAAGAACGATTGGTGAATGGTTTCAAGAGACAGGCTTGCGAGATAAAATTGTATTGGCAACTAAGGGTGCACATCCTGATTGGGGCTACATGGATAAGCCAAGGGTAAATAGAGCCTGTATTGAAAAGGATTTAAAGGAAAGCTTAGAGAATCTTTGCACGGATTATATTGATATATATTTCTTGCATCGAGATGATATAAACACTCCTGTATCTGAGATTATGGAGTGCCTGGATGATGCTAGAAAGAGCGGTAAGATTCGCTACTATGGTTGCTCAAACTGGACATTGAATCGTATTAAAGAGGCCAGGGAGTACTGTAAAATGAATAATCTTCAGGGATTTACCTTTAACCAGCTAATGTGGAGCTTGGCGGATATTAACTTTTATAACCTTACTGATAAAACATTCATCTTAATGGATGAAGAAACGAGAAAGTATCATGCTAAGACAGGTATGAATGTTATGGCATATATGTCGATTGCTAAGGGGTATTTCGCAAGACGCGGAGCTGGAGAGAACCTTCCTTCTAGTCTGACTGATGTCTATGACAACCCATCTAATGACCAGATTTATGAATTCATGAGTGATGTGGTTAAGCAGGGTGAATACTCCTACATGGATCTATCCTATATGTACATAATGGCTGAAAAGCTATTTCCTTCCATTCCATTAGCTTCCTTTGATGAGGAAAGCCACCTTAGAGTTGGTATGGATTGCATTAATAAATCTATACCAGAAGAAATAGTAGATAAGCTTGGTCTTTTAAAGAAATATGTCTATAGAGAATAGGAAGGTTGGAATTAATATGAAGGAAGATAATATACTAAAACGATTCGACTATGCAAAAGAAGTATATAAGGATTATGGTGTGGATGTAGAAAGTGCTATTAAGCAAGCTAACAGCATACCAGTTACAATGCATAGTTGGCAGGGTGACGATTTAATAGGCTTTGATGGCACGGGATCCTTATCAGGTGGTATTGCAACAACTGGAAACTACCCAGGGAGAGCAACAACAGGTGATCAGCTTCGTGCAGATATTGAGAAAGCACTTACCTTTATTCCGGGATATACAAGAATCGGACTTCATTCATGCCAAGCTGAATCCAATACAAAGAAAGTTGATAGAGATGAATACACCGTGGATATGTATAAGAACTGGATTGATTGGGCAAAGGCGATCGACTGTAAGCTTGATTTTAATCCAACCTTCTTTTCACATCCAAAGATGGATGGAGATTTCTCTCTTGCAAGTAGCAATCCTGATACGCGTAAGTTTTGGGTAGAGCACGGTAAACGGTGTCGTGAGATAGGTGAAGAGTTTGGCAAACAGTTAGACACACAGTGTATCACCAACTTCTGGATGCCAGATGGCTATAAAGATGTTCCAGCAGATACCCAAGCGCCTAGACAGCGTATGATGGAATCTTTAGATGAGATTTTTTCAGCTAACATTAATACAAAGTATGAAATGGAATCAATAGAGAGTAAACTTTTTGGCCTTGGTATTGAGAGTTATACTGTAGTAAGTCATGAGTTTGCGCTAGGTTACAGTATTAAAAATGGTAAATATGTATGCTTGGATGCAGGTCATTTTCATCCAACTGAATCAATAGCTGAAAAGCTATCAGCTACAGCGCCATTCGTAGACGGAATTATGCTTCATGTAAGTAGAGGTGTTAGATGGGATAGTGATCATGTAGTTCTTCTTAATGATGAGTTACAGCATATAATGAATGAGATTGTTCATAATGGTCTTGAGAGTAAAGTACATATTGGCCTTGATTATTTTGATGCTTCGATTAATAGAATAGCTGCATGGGTAATCGGATTAAGAAATACAAGAAAAGCGATTTTACAGGCATGCCTTGATCCAGTGAAACTTAGAAGAGCGGCAGAGGCTTCAGGAGATTACACAGGACGTCTTGCATTGCTGGAAGAAAGCAAGTCGTTACCATTTGCCTCTATATGGGATTACTACTGCTTAACAGCAGGAGTGCCATGTGGATATGATTGGATGCAATCTGTTAAAGAATACGAGCGGGATGTATTGCTTAACAGATAAGATAAATCAAATAGGAAAGGAAGTGATAGGAATTAGTAAAGATTATAATGTTTGGATGATACCTGATATGTATTGGCCGGAGATTACATCCAAAGGGCATTATGTCAGCCATGAATCTGTATGTGTTCTTAATACTGGTAGCGAAGTCTGTGATATCAAGATGACTCTATATTTTGAGGACAGACCCCCAATTAGTCTTACCTCAAGATGCTTACCTGAAAGAACAAAACATATAAGAATGGACCTGACTGTTTTGGAGAATGGAGATTCAATTCCAAAGGGTGTAGCATACTCAGCAAAAGTAGAATGCTCTGTTCCAGTTGTAGTTCAGTATACACGTTTAGATACAACACAAAATAATAACTCTTTAATGACAACAATGGCATACAGACTTGATGGCTAATAAAAGATAAAATATCAGGAGGTTCCTATGAAGAGAATAATTTCTTTAATTTTAATTTGTGTATTAACAATGAGTATGGTGGCTTGTAGTGGTGATAAGGACAGTAAAGGCGATGTTACAATGGTAGGAATAGATAAAACAGTTGAATCAAGTGACTTTGATACTAAGGTTACACCTAAAGAAAAGTATACAATTGCTGTAGTAGTAAAAAATGCAGCTATTCCAGTATGGGAATCTCATATTATAGCCGCTAAAATGGCTGGTGAAGATTTAGGTGTAGAGGTTATTGACTACTCACCAAGTAAGGCTGATAACGTAGAAGAACAAAAAAGAATCCTTGAAGATCTTATAACAACAGGTGTAGATGCAGTTGTTCTTGCACCAGCTAATACTGAAGCTGTAAAGGGACCTGTGCAGGATCTTATTGATGCAGGTATTCCAGTTATCTATGATAATACCATGGGACCATCTGATGTAGATTACTTAACATATGTTGGTATTGATAATTATGAATGTGGTAAAACAATTGCTAAGGCTATGGGAGATGCATTAGGAGGAGCAGGAAAGGTACTTGTTATGGAAGGTGTACCTGGACAGGCTACTTCAGACATTAGAACAAAAGGCTGTCTGGAGACATTAGAGAAAGAGTATCCTAACATTGTTGTAGAGTCTGGTGTTACTAAATGGCAGTTTGATGAAGGAAGAAAGATGGCAGAAGACTATATCACAAAATGGGGTGATGACCTTAAGGGTATTATCGCTGTTGGTGGTAATCAGGCAGAAGGTGCTGTAGAAGCAATAGCTGCAGCAGGAAAAACAGGTAAAATTTTGGTAAATGGATTTGATGTTCAGGAGCCACAGTATGTTGCAGTTGAAAATGGATCAGAGGTATTTACTGTTTCACAGGGTGTTTACTATCAGGCATATTTAAGTGTTGTAGCAGCTATTAAAGCACTTAATGGAGAAGAAGTTCCTAGACTAATTAACTGTCCAATTACAATAGTTAACAAAGATAATCTCAAAGAAATGGATGAAAGACCAGACGCATTGAAAAATAAATAATGTTATAGAATGAAAATGAAGAGTTTTTGTCAGGGTATATAGTGTGAGAAAACACTTCCCTGACAAAGCTTTTATACAGACTTGATTATTCTATTTTAATAAATTGAAAAGGAATGTGTAAAATATGGCTGAAGAATATTTACTTGAGATGAGACATATAACAAAAATTTTTCCAGGTGTCAAAGCATTGGACAATATGGATTTTAATCTGAAGTCTGGAGAAGTTCACGTTCTATTAGGAGAGAATGGGGCAGGAAAGTCTACATTAATGAAGGTTCTAGCTGGTGCATACTCACCTGATGGAGGAGAATTATATGTTTCTGGTAAAAAAATCGAGAAATTTAATCCGATAGAGGCTCAAAAAAATGGAATTGGCATCATATATCAGGAGTTTAATCTAGTTCCTTATCTTACTGTTGCCGAAAACATCTTTATTGATCATATGCCAAAAGTAGCAGGACCTTTTATCAGCAAGAAAACAATGCATAAGGAAGCAAAAAGGATACTAGAGGATATGCATATGAATGTTGATACTCATGCACTGGCCAATTCAATTCCTGTAGCACAGCAACAGATGGTAGAAGTAGCAAAAGCACTGACTCACGATATCAAGATACTAATCATGGATGAGCCAACTGCTTCGTTGTCAGATACTGAGATTGAAAAGTTATTTGACATTGTAAGGCAGTTGAAGGCGAAGGGAATTGGCATAATCTATATTTCACATCGTCTTCAAGAGATCCCGATTATTGGAGATAGAATAACTATATTACGAGATGGAAAATATATAGCGACCAATGGTGTTAATGATATTACAACAGATGAGATTGTTAAGTTGATGGTTGGCCGTGAAATAACTGATTTGTATAAGAGAGACAGACAGAAGCCGGGTGAGGTTGTACTCAAAGTTGAGCATCTTAATTCATCAAAAGAGAAACTGGAGGACATTAACTTTGAGCTTCGCCGAGGAGAAATTGTTGGACTCTCAGGCTTGGTAGGTGCCGGTAGAACAGAATTGGTTAGAGCTATCTTTCATGTTGACAAATACGATAGTGGAGAAATAACTATGTTTGGCGAGAAAATTAGCAAAAAGCTAACACCTAAGCAGGTTATTGAAAAAGGCTTTTCTTTTCTTCCAGAGGATAGAAAGAGGCAAGGGTTATCACTTATTTTACCTATAAGCCAGAATGTGGTTATGGCTAGTTTAGAGAAGTTGAATCCTAGGGGATATATAGAGAGTGCAAAAGAAAAGAAAACGGTAGACAAATTTATACAAGATATCAATATAATAACTCCTTCACAGAGCCAATTAGTTAGAAATCTTTCTGGTGGTAACCAACAGAAGGTTGTATTGGCAAAGTGGCTTTGTACAGAGGGTGAAATTATTGTATTTGATGAACCTACCAGAGGTATCGATGTAGGTGCAAAAGGTGAGATATATGCATTAATGAATGAACTTGTTAAGCAAGGAAAGACAATATTAATGATTTCATCTGAACTGCCGGAAATAATAGGGCTCAGTGATAGAATATATGTTATGCGAAATAGAAAAATAGTTAAGGAGATTACATCTGAGGAGGCTACTCAGGAATTGATTATCTCATACGCAATGGAAGGCGCTAGGGAGGATGAGAAAAATGAGTAAAGTAATTGATTGTCTAAAGAGAATAGTGAAGAAAATTTCTATTGTTACTTGGTTTATTCTTTTGCTAGTTATTATCTTTAGTTGTGTATCTGATCAATACCTATCTATGAGAAATCTTAACATTCTATTACAGCAAGGCTCCGTATTATTAGTTGTTGCATCAGCTGCAACATTTGTAATTATAAGTGGTGGGCTGGATCTTTCGTTGGGTGGTATATTAACAGTAACAGGTATAGTTGTAGCTCTAAGTGTAAATGCAGGTATACCTATTCCGCTTGTGTTACTTATTGGTGCAGTCACAGGTTTTGCATTTGGAGCAGTCAATGGGATCCTAATATCATACTGTGGATTACAGCCGTTTATTGTTACACTAGGTACACAAGGTGTATTTTATGGAATTGCTTTAGTTCTTTCAAATAAGGTAGGAATTCCTATATCGAATGAATCATTTATTAATTTAGGAAGTCTATTACATAGAGTTATTCCAATGTCTTTTATAACTTGCTTTGTCATATACCTATTTTCAATAATTGTTCAAGATAGAACCAAGCTCGGTAGATATCTATTTGCAATAGGAGGCAATAACGAAGGGGCAAGATTGTCAGGAATTAATACAAGATTCTGGAAGTGTTTTTTATACGCATTTGCAGGGTTACTTACAGGACTTGGTGCAGTTATCCTAGTTGCAAGGCTAGAGGTTGCTGATCCGCTGGTAGGTATGAAGTGGGAATTCGAGGCAATTGCAGCTACAATATTAGGAGGTACCGCGCTTAATATTGGAAAAGGTGATGTAAAGGGTACAATAGTTGGAGTAGCATTGCTAACAGTTATTAGAAGTGGATTAAACGTTATTAGAATTCCATCTATTTGGCAGCCAGCAATAATTGGTTTGGTAATTGTATTGGCTATTGTATTCCAAGTAAGTATTACTTCAAAGGAGACGAGACAATGACCAAAAATAGATTTAAATTTACTATTGATATGTTACCTACGATAAGCCGCATAATAGTATTAGTTTTGATAGTACTTTTGGGATTTTTCATTGATTCTTCTTTTGTTTCATTTAGAAACATAAGCAATGTATTTACAAATGCAAGTATACTGATAATACTTGGAGTAGGACAGACAATAGCAGTAATTACAAATGGACCTGATTTGTCATCTGGTTCTGTCATGACAATAAGTGCAGTTTTAACTTCAATCTTAATGAAATCATACAATGTTAATTTTTTGATAGCTATAATCATTGGGTTGCTACTAGGAGCCTTATTGGGTGCTATTAATGGATATATGATAGCTTATGTAGGAATTCCATCCTTTATTTCTACATATGGACTACAATGGGCTGTATTTGGATTTGCTTATGTAATTCTTGATGGATATGTATTATATGATTTTGATAGCACATTTAGATTTATAGGTAATGGTAGTCTATTTGGAGTGATTCAAATGCCTATTGTGGTAATGGTGATTGTAGCTCTAATTGGTATATTCATACTAAAGAAAACTACTCTGGGTAGAAAATTTTATGCAGTCGGATCCAATAGAATATCTGCAACAATGTCAGGTATTAATACTAAAACAGTAATATTACGTGCTTTCATTATCAGTGGTTTAATGTCTGCATTCGCTGGTATCCTGTTTGTAGCTAGAATGAACGCTGTTCAATCGGATATCGGAAGTGCATACTTACTTCCAATTCTTGCAACTGTTTATATGGGAGGAACTAGTGCTGCAGGCGGTGAAGGTGGTATTGTAGGTACTGTTGTCGGCGCATTGGTTATTACAATGGTTAATAACTGTATGAACCTTTTATCTGTTCCAAGTGAGTGGAGAGATGCCATTATTGGTGTGTTAATTATCTTTACAGTTTTGATGGATATTGTTGTAAAGAAACGTATCTCATCCAGCAAACAATTAAGTGTTTAAAACTACTAACCTATAATAAGAAGGACTAAAATGAATAATGAAAGAAGTATATATACTTTTTCTATAAAACTGTCAGTGTTCTCTACTGCATTTGCATCAGGAACTCTTTCCGTATTATTAAATGAAGTAATCTCATATTTTGGTGTCTCAGATATAAAAGAGGGACTAATGAGTAGTATGATTAGTACTGGATCACTCTGCGCTTTACTATGTATCATATTATTAAGTGGAGGATTAAAAAAACAGTATATCATTATTGCAATGGGTTACATAACTGCCACCGCCTTGATATTACAAGGAGTTGTAAATTCTTACTATTTATTTATTATACTGTGTTTTGTTATGGGACTCGGTAATGGGGCAGTTGATACTACTCAAAGTGCCTTTTTAGCAGATGTAAATAAAGAAAATACATCTAAACATATGGGAACGCTTCATGGAATATTTGGAATAGGCTCAATGCTTATTCCAATTATTTTGAAGAAAATGTTGGATGTATTTAGTTGGAAAACAATATATGTATTAGTTGGTTTATGGTGTTTTGTATTTATAACTCAGTTTGCGGCTGTAACTGCAAAACTGGGAACAAGTAAAACTGGTGCAGAAAAGAAACAGAGAAAGATCTCGATAAAGGAATTCTGGCCTTTCATTTCAAAGAATGGATTACTATTGGTTGCTATTAGCATGTTTTTTGGAGCTGCAGCGCAGAGTGGTGTAATTATATGGGTAATTAGATATGTCTCAATATATCTTGACTCTGCCACTATTGGTACGTTGTGCCTGTCTTTTTACTGGATAGCATGTACAATTAGTAGAATTTTATCACCAGTATTACCTTTTAAGCCTATAAGTTTAGTGACTGCCGGTGCTTTCGTATCAGCAATTACATGGTTTTTTGCAATTACAATTAATAGTCCATATATGATTATGCTTGCTTGTGTCGTAGTAGGTTTAACAAGTGGATCCTGCATTCCTATGTCAATTACACAGGCAACGAGTATGGCCAGAGACAACACTACTTTATCTACCAGTATTCTTATGTTTTTTAAGACTGTTGCACAAGCGTTATCACCAATTATTGTTTCGTTTATTATGGGGATTTGCAATATGCAGATAGGAATGTATGTGACTGTTTTGTTTTTTATGATTAATGGTTTGGTAGGTTTTTGTTTTGTTAAGAGAAAACATAATATAATTTAAAACCGAGGTACTTTATGAGAGAAAACAAATTATATACACTTGGACTATATGAAAAAGCAATGCCAAGCGATTTAAGCTGGAAAGAAAAGCTAACAGCCGCAAAAGAGGCTGGATATGATTTTGTTGAGATGAGTATTGATGCATCTGAAGAAAAGATCTCCAGAGTATATATGAAGAAAGAAGAGAGACTGGAAATCATTAAAACCATGTACGATGTTGGTTTACCAATAAAAACCATGAATGTAAGCGCATTGACTAAGTATTCATTAGGAGATGAGAACAAGGAGATATGTCAGCGTGGAATTCATATCTTAGAACATGCTATAGAGCTTGCAGATGATTTGGGTATTCATATTATTATGGTACCAGGATATGATATATATTATGGAGAATCTACATATAGCACGCAGCAAAGATTTATTAAAAATCTAAAATATGGTGTAGAATTGGCTGCAAAACATAGTATTCTTCTTGAGCTGGAAACAATGGAGAATGATTTCATGAATACTGTATGGAAAGCCATGTATTATGTTAACATGATTAAATCACCATATTTAGGGATATATCCGGATTCTGGAAATATTAAAAATGCAGCATCTTTACTAGGTTTAGAAGAAACACAGGATATCATGAATGGTGCTGGTCACATCACTGCAGTGCACCTAAAGGAAACAAAGCTAGGTCAATATAGAGATCTAATGTATGGAGAGGGCTATGTGGATTTTCAGAAAGTAATAAGTGCGGCTTGGAAGATTGGCGTAAGGAAATATGTTACAGAATTCTGGTATCAAGGTAATAAGAACTGGAAGGATGATTTAGAGCGTGCTTGCAGCATAATGACTAAGATACTGGATGTTCAATAGTAGGAATCATTGTGCTAGAATAAAACCAAAGCGTTTCTTAAAGATTTGGGTCTTTTTGATGACGGTTGCATACCAGTTTTGAGACCAATGTCTATACAATTTTTATCATCGTTAGAAAAATTGCGCAAAAGTTTACCAAATGCAATTGACGAATAGAAAAAGGCGTAATATACTTGACTATGAGAATATAAAATTAATTTATAATAGGAAAATTTGATAAGAATTTATATAAATTAAAGATAAGGGGAGTGCGGTATGGCTACAATCAATGACATAGCAAAAATGGCTGGAGTTTCGGCAGCGACGGTGTCACATGTGGTGAACAATACTAGATATGTAAGCCCGGAACTTCGAGAAAAAGTGGAAAAAGCAATTAAAGATGTAGATGTTCTACCAAATTTTGTGATACGTAAGAGAAGCCGTAAACACATAACAGATAAAAATTGTCCAGAGTTCATTCTTTTCTTGGTAAATGGCGCACAGAATCCGTATAGAATCGAATTAGAAAAATGGCTTAATAATATTTTGGCTGAGAAGGAGCAGTTGCTTCTGACATTAGATGTTGGAGGAAAGGGCAAGGTAGAACTTCTGGAACAAATGTTGCTACAGAATGAAAAACTTCTTGGCATCATTATTTCATTAGATGTCTGTAGTGGAAAAGAACAAGAATTTTTGAAGAAGTTTGATGTGCCTAAGGTTGTAATTGGAAACAGGATTGAAGGACTCGATTGTGCTAGAGTAATGTCTTCCAATTTTGATGGAGCGTATAACGCTACGGTCCATTTGATTCGTAGTGGTCACGAGAATATAGCCATGATTTGTGGTGATAGTCACTCAGAAGCTAATATGGATAGGATAGCCGGCTTTTTGAAGGCATTAAAAGATAATGGTATTACTATTCCGGATGAATATATAGCTACAGATGCTAAGACTGATTCGGATGTTTTTGGAGTAATGCATAATTTTCTACGCTGTAAGGAAGTGCCAACGGCAGTGTTTGTGGCTAATTATAAGACTGTTCTGTCAACGTTTAGTTATATAGAAAAAAATAGCATAGAGTGCCCACGAGATATATCAGTGGTTGGATTTAATGATTTTCCATATGCATCATTGATGAATCCGCCTGTTACCACTATTCGGCAGGAAATGAAGGGATTGTGCGAAAATGCAGTACAATTAATAATGGAATACATTGAAAAGAACAGAGAAGGAAAATGGGATGAAACGAAAGACGGAAAAAGGATCATTGAGGTGCCTACAGAGCTGTGCGTGAGAGGTTCTACTTGTGGGATTGGAAGAGGACCTTTTGGAGAGAAGGCAGCAGATATAAGTGAACTTCAACTTTCAGAGGAAGACATGCAAATGTGTCGTAAAGGCAATTTTAAGGCTGCAATTTCATTTCACTACTCAGGGAAATCATGGATGCGCCTGCATGAACAAGGGATACGAAGTGTTTTTGATAAGCTTAATATCTCTCTGATTGCAATTACGGATGCTAACTTTGACCCTGAGCTTCAGAATAAGCAGTTGCAGAGTCTTATGATGCTAGAACCGGATGTGCTGCTATCTGTTCCTACTGATAATAAGAAGACAGCATCTACTTACAAAGAAATTGCTAGAACAGGGATGAAACAGATTTTTATCTCCAATATACCGGAGGGGATTACTAGAGAAGAATATGCTACTTGTGTATCGGTGAATGAAAGATCCAATGGACGAAACATTGGCCGTGGACTGGGAGAATATATGAGGCGTACAAAAAAGACGAAGATAGGAATGCTTAAGCACCGCGCGGATTTCTATACCACAAATCAGCGTGATTTGGCAGGAGAACAAATTCTTACGGAAGAGTACCCAGAGCTGAATATTTGTTCGGTTGAATATTTTGATACAGAGGCTGATGCCTATGAAGCTACAATGCAAATGATGAGAAACCATCCGGAAATTGCGGGAATCTATGTTACATGGGAAGGCCCAGCCAAATATGTTATGAGTGCTCTTGCAGAGTTAGAAAGACAGGATGTGGCAGTATCCACAGGAGATTTGGAATATAATATGGCATTGAGTATGGCAAAGGGTGGAATGATTAAGGCGGTCAGTGCTCAGTGCCCATACGAACAAGGTCAGGCTCTTGCTCTGAGTGCGGCTAATGTGCTAATTGGGAAACAGATTCCTTCCTATATAGGTGTAGAGCCTATTTATGTGGTTAAAGAAAATCTGTGCAAGGCATGGCAGAAAGTCTATAAAGAAGATGTACCTGAGCGGTTGGCAGAAATTTTAGAGTAAGTATTTAAAGGAAGATAGATTACAGGCTCTATGTCAGATGATGGGGAGAAGCTGTGTGCATTGCACTTGTACCAATATTGACATTAGAGCTTTTCAAGTATAGGAGATATATGTATGTTCTAAGACATGACATATAAACGTTCCAGAGGTTGTCTTTATATGAGTGTTGTTGTGTACAGTAAAGTATGCTTATTCTAAATCTATTGATGTTTCAGCTCCCTATTAGATTTAGCGAATTCACATAATGTGGTTACTGAAGAACGGGGATATTTGCCTGGAAAGTTTGATGTAAACGAATTACTATAGCCGGATCAAAATTAGATATCCTTTTCAAAAAAACTTCAATATCTAAATAAGCTATATTTATATTGAATTAATGCACCTCCCAGTGAATGTTTTAGAATACATTTACTGGGAGGTTTTTTAATGGAAAGGGAAAACTAGAGCATCTATACCATAATATAACAATAGACACATTCCTTTTTTATTCTTACATAAATTGCGCAAATTTAATAAAATATATTTCTATATCATTAGAAAAGCAGGATAGGAAGAGTAAAAAAAAGAAATTAGAAGAATTATGCATATTAGTATCGACAGAATTTAGTTTGAATGGTAAAATATACAAAAATAATGTACAAAATTTATATATAATGACGAAAAAAATATGTGTTTATTGTTTTTATTGACAAAAAAACATTCCGATGATAAGATAAAATCACAGAAAAAAATTACGCAAATATAGAAAAACAAACAGAAAAATTTTCTTAGCTTACAAGGAGGAATAGAATGAGAATAGGGTATATGACAAATGGCTTTGGTCCTTTGGTAGGAAGCGGAGGAGGAGTTACAAGTGTAAAAGATATTCGCTATCTGACAATGTGTGACGATGAAGATGTTTTGAGAAAAATAACAGATGTTGGTTTCCACAGTATAGAAGTGTTAGAAGGAAATTTGACAAAATATGAAGACAATCTTCAAGAATTAAAGGATATGTTGAATAAGTATGGAGCAGATATGATGAGTGTATGTGTGGGTGGAAACTTTATTTATACAGATGCACTTGAAGATGAACTGTTTCACATGGAATATGTTGCAAAGATGGCAAAGGAGATAGGGGTATCATACTTTGTTCTGTGTGGTGGAGCAATTCGCGGTAAAGGGATACAACCTAGTGACTGTGACCTTTTGGCAAAGGGACTGGATGAGGTACAGAAGATTACGAAGAAATATGACTTGACAGCATGTTTTCATCCACATCTTGGATCTATTGCAGAAAAGCCAGAGGAAATTGATAGACTATTTGAAAAGACAGACATTGCAATCTGTCCGGATTTGGCACATTTGCAGGCTGGAGGCTATGATCCTTTAGAGTTTGTTAAAAAGTATTACGATAGGATTGCATTTATCCATTTGAAAGATTTGAATACTAATGGATTTGCACCTCTTGGCACCGGATGCGTCGATAATAAGGGAGTTATTGAATATGTGAAGGGAAGAGGATATCAGGGAGACTGGTTGGTAGAGGTTGACGGCTACGAGGGAGATCCTTTGGAAGCCTGTAAGATATCTTATGAGTATTTAAAAGGATTGCTTATTTAAATTTACATAAATGAGTAATGAGTATGTTTAACAAAGGATGTTCTGAAAGGAGAAACTAAAGAATGAAAAAGAAACTAGTAGCGGTATTAATGGTGTTGACTATGATGCTCAGCATGATGTCATGCACAAGTAACACATCTGAGAAGGATAGCACTCCTAATAAGGAAACGCCAAGTAGTAGTGCAGTTGCAACGAGTGAGACAAATTCTAAGGCACCAGAAACTACTGTACCAGAAACTAATGTACCAGAAACTACTGTACCAGATGATTCACAAGCCGAGATTTATGCTAAAGGACCAAATGGCGAGACTGCCGTAAGTGCATCTACACTTGGACTTACTGATGAAGAGATTAATAAGGTAAAAGAGGGCAAGTATAAAGCGGCTATCGTTATGCATTATGGTGGAAATGATTGGGCGACTGCACAAATTGATGGTTTGAAAGCAACCTTTGAAGAACTTGGAATTGAAGTGGTTGCAGTAACGGATGCGAACTTTTCAGCAGAGAAGCAAGTTTCTAATATTGAAACAGTTATGGCTCAAAAACCGGACATCATTGTAAGTATACCAACAGATGCAACAGCCACAGCAGATGCTTATAAGACAGCAGCTGAAGCGGGGATTAAACTAGTGTTTATGGACAATGTACCTGCCGGTATGACAGCAGGAAAGGATTATGTTAGCTGTGTATCTGCAGATAATTATGGAAATGGATGTATTGCAGCAGATATTCTTGGTGAATCCTTGAACGGAGAAGGCCAGATTGCAATGGTATATTATGATGCGGATTTCTTTGTTACAAATCAGAGAGATCAAGGGTTCCGCGATCAAATAGCAAAGAAATTTCCGAACATTGAAATTGTTTCAGAGCAGGGATTCACTAAAGAAAATGGATGTTCTGAGCAGGGAGATGCAATCCTGACACAGTATCCTAATATTGCTGGTATTTATGCAAGTTGGGATATACCAATGGAAGGAGTGCTATCCTCTGTACGTGCAGCTGGTAAGGAAGGAAAAATTAAATTAGCAACAATTGACCTTGGTAACAATATTGCAAAGGAAATCGCAAATGGTACGGTAGCTGGGCTTGGAGCACAGATGCCTTATGATCAGGGTGTTGCTGAAGCAACTCTTGCGGCTATGTCCCTTCTAGGCAAAGAATGCCCTGCTTATGTGGCAGTGCCTGCCAAGAGAGTAGATTCCACAAATGTACTTGAGACATATGAAGATGTATATCATATTACAGCTCCAGATTGGCTGAAGGAAGCAGCAGGAAAATAATGACAGTGGAAGGCAGTAGACTTTGGGAAAAAGATATCTGCCGTCAGAAAAAATACCGTGGTCTGTTCCAAGAGCAGACCACCGGTATCTATGGATGGTGAAAAAGATGAATCAGAATATATTAGAAATGAAAGGGATTAATAAAGCTTTCGGGGATGCCAAGGTATTGAAAAATGTTCGATTTGAACTTCAAAAAGGCGAAGTACATGCATTGGTAGGAGGGAACGGAGCTGGAAAGTCTACACTAATGAAAATAATGACTGGTGTCTATACCAAGGATTCTGGTGAAATGCGAATCAATGGAGAGGTGATAGACATAAATGAGCCCTCGGATGCGAAAAAGAATGGGATTGCCATGATATTTCAGGAAATGTCTCTGATTCAAACTTTGACGGTGGCAGAAAATATTTTTTTGGGATCAGAGATTATAAAAAATGGATTTCGTGATGAAAAGGCTATGAAAAAGAAGGCGGAAGAGGTGCTAAAATCTCTTGGCATTGATGTGGAACCAACCACGAGGGTATCGGAGTTGAGCGTCGGTATGAGTCAAATGGTTGAGATCGCAAAAGCAGTGTCAAGGAATGCAAAAATTTTGGTGTTCGATGAGCCTTCGGCAGCCTTGTCGGATTCAGAAACAGTAAAATTGTTTGAGTTGATTCGTCGATTGAAGAAGGAAGGCGTTTCTATGGTCTATATTTCTCATCGAATGAATGAAATACTAGAGAATTGTGATCGGGTTACCGTCCTAAGAGACGGTCAGTATGTGGCGACGGAGATAATAGAGAATCTGACGCTTGAAAAGATAGTTGCGCTTATGATGGGTGGCGAAAAAGCAGAAAATAAATTTGTATGGATGCCTCGTACATATGATGAAACGGCGGCTGATGTCCTTACGGTTAAGCATTTAAAAGTAGATGATAAGGTAAGCGATATTAGTTTTTCTTTGAAACCAGGAGAAATACTTGGGTTTGCTGGACTTATGGGAAGTGGAAGGACAGAAATCATGGAAACGCTGTTCGGGATACGCAAGAGACTGGGCGGAACTGTCCACCTCAATGGAGAGGAAATTAATATAAAAAGTTCTGCAGATGCAGTAAAAAAAGGCATCGCCTTAATTCCGGAGGACCGAAGAAAGGAAGGCTTGGTTTTAAGTCATACCATTCGTGATAATGTGATTCTTCCGATTGCGTCTAGATTAACAAAGAAAAAAATAATGAATGATGATAAACAGGCAGACCAAATCGTTTGCAATAATATAAAGGATCTAAATATAGTAGCTGAAAACATGGACCAGCAGATCGGCCTACTTTCGGGGGGGAATCAACAGAAGGTTGTAATTGCGAAATGGCTGAATTCAAATCCGAAAGTCATGATGTTGGATGAGCCAACGGCGGGAGTGGATATCGGAGCAAAAGGGGAGATTATTCAAATCGTCCGGAAATTTGCGGACAGAGGGGGCAGTGTATTGTTTGCCTCTTCGGAGCTAGCAGAAATGATGGCGGTCTGTGACAAGATTATTACGATTTATGACGGGCACATCACAGGTGAAATCAAGCGAAGTGAAATTAAGACAGAGGAGGAATTGCAACATGCAATCCAAAGGAAATAAGAAAAAAGTACAACTCAGCAAATATATGGTATATGTAGTATTAGCTGCGGTGTTTGCATTTTTTGCAATTGCATTACATGATAAAGGATTTACAAGTACTGATAATCTGTTGAACATCCTTAGACAGACCGCTATGGTTTCTGTTATGGCAGTTGCAGGAGTATTTGTTCTGGGGGCAGGACAAATTGATCTGACGGTGGGCTCCAATGCGGCTATGAGTGGTATGCTGGCAGCGTTAATTATTCAATATACAAATAGTATCTTACTCGCACTCATTGTATCTATTTTATTTGGTATTGCAGTTGGTGCAATAAATGGACTTCTTGTTACCAGGCTGAAACTTCCAGCTTTTCTTGCAACATTGGGTGTCATGCAAGTGGTTCGAGGGGCGGCTATGTGGATAACTAACACGGCTGCAGTGCCTATCGGAAATAAAACGTTTAATCAGATTTTTGGTACAGGGTACATAGGACCGATTTCTGTACTGATTATTTGGACTATTGTATTTTATATTGTTGGCTATATTGTATTTAACAAGACACCGTTTGGAAAACATACGTTAGCTACCGGTGGAAATGAATTGGCGGCAGGTTATTCGGGAATCAAGATTAAAAGGATTAAAATGTATGTATTTATGCTTTCTGGCGCATTGTCAGCCTTTGCAGGAATTCTCTATGCGGGACGTATGCAGTCGGGACGTTATTCCTTTGGAGATGGTGATGAGATGTCTGTAATTGCCGCTGTAGTTCTGGGTGGTGCAGCTATGTCTGGCGGTACTGGATCCATGATTGGAGCACTGGCTGGGTCAGTTCTTATGGGTATGATCAGTAATGCATTGATTTTGGCAGGTCTCTCATCTGCTCAGCAGAAAATGGTCAATGGAGCTATTATTATTTTGGCTGTAGCAATGAGCAACCTGGCACAGAAAAAAAAGAAAAACTAAATTATCTAAGTAAGACATGCAGGGGCAATCGGTTGTTCAGGATGACCCTGCATTAAAAAAGAAACATATAAAAATTTAACTAAATTTTAGTAGATGGAGGTAATTTGTATGAAGAAAATGAATGTAGCATTAGTAGGAGCTGGGTTTATGGGAAAGGCACATTGTGTTGCATACTCCAACATGCCTAAACTATTCTGGCCAGCGCCATTTGTACCAGTATTTAAAACTGTATGTGATATTGTTCCAGAAATTGCAGAGGATGCAAAGAACAGATTTGGCTTTGAAAAATGTTGTACAGATTGGCACGATATTATAAATGATCCAGAAATCGATATCGTTAGCGTATGTACTCCAAATAATGTTCATGCTGAGGTTTCTATTGCAGCTTTAAAGGCAGGAAAACATGTTATCTGTGAGAAGCCTATTGCTTCTACAACAGAAGATGCAAAAGCTATGGCAGATGCTGCAGAAGAGGCTGCCAAAAAAGGAATCATTTCTATGTGCGCATACCAGTATAGAAGAGTTCCTGCAATCGATGAAGCGAAGAAAATCATAGAATCAGGAAAAATTGGTGAGGTTACCAATGTAAGAACACAATATCTGCAATGTTGGTCAGCGGATCCTGATTCTCCATTGTCCTGGAGATTCCAGAAATCTATAGCAGGAGCAGGAACATTGGGAGACATTGCAACCCATGCAATTGATATTGCACAGTATATGGCAGGGGATATTACGGATGTGGTTTCTATGGTGAAGACCTATATTAATGAACGTCCAGTACAGGAAGGCGGAGTTGACTTACTTGGTACTGTGAAATTAGGTCCAGATGCCAAGAGAGAGATTGTAGATGTAGATGATGAGGTATCTTTCCTTTGCAAATTTAACAGCGGAGCAATAGGAAGCGTAGAAGCAACCCGTATGGCATGGGGCAGAAATAATTACATAACCTTAGAGGTTCACGGAACAAGAGGCTCCATAACATGGAACTATGAAAGATTGAATGAGTTAAATGTATGTTATGGCATGGATGATCAGGATGGCGAGAGAGGCTTTAAAACTATTTATACTGGTCCAGCAAATCCACATGGGGATGTAACTTGGAATATTCCAGGAATGAATATTGGTTACGGTGAGTTAAAAGCTGTCGAGATGTATGAATTTGGAAAAGCTATTGTAGAAGGCTATCAACCTACCACATGTTTTAAGACTGGATACCAATTAGATCGAGTATGTGAAGCTATCATGGAATCAAGTCAGAAAAACAGCTGGGTAAAAGTAAAATAAGTTAATTCTAAATACAATCATTAACGATAAAGAAAAAGGATTATCAAAGTGATATTCCTTTTTCTAATAAGGAGGCAAATATGAAATTAGGTTTTGTAAGTGCAATTCTAGAGAAGTTTTCCTTTGAAGAAATGATTGACTTTGCTTCCCTGAATGGATTTGAATGTGTGGAAGTTGCATGTTGGCCTAAGGGAAAGGCTCTCAGACGGTATGCAGGAGTAACCCACATTGATGTAGATGAATTGGATGAGGAAAAAATATCTTACATAAAGAAGTATACCTCAGAACGAAATGTAACAATTTCATCACTGGCCTATTATCCAAATACTATGGATCCTGACTTAGAAAAAAGGGAAATCTATGTGAATCATCTTATGAAGTTGATTGAAGCATCAGCAAAATTGGGAGTTGGCATGGTGACTACCTTTATTGGCCGTGTACCAGATAAAACGGTAGAGGAAAATCTGGAGATAGTAAAGTCAGTATGGCCACCTATTATAGCCTGTGCAGAGAAAAATCATGTAAAAATTGCTATTGAAAACTGTCCAATGCTATTCACAAATGATGAATGGCCAGGTGGGCAGAACCTGATGACTTCTCCAGCTAACTGGAGAGAGGTGTTTGATATTCTGAAAAGTCCTTACCTTGGAATTAATTACGATCCATCCCATTTTGTATGGCAGCAGATTGACTATATTCGACCAATCTATGAATTCAGGGATAAGATATTTCATGTTCATTATAAGGATATTAAACTATATAAGGAAAAGTTGGCAGATGTGGGAATCATGGCAACTCCGTTGCAATATATGAGCCCAAAACTTCCAGGATTGGGAGATGTGGATTGGGGCTTATATGTATCCGCATTGACTGATATCGGATACAATGGAAATACATGTATAGAGATTGAGGATAAAGCTTTTGAGAGTAGCCCAGAGGATGCAAAACGGGCACTACTGCTAAGTCAAAAATATCTTCGTAATTTTGTGATTTAAATAAAACAGCCTCCAGCCTCCAGAAGTGCTAGATTCTGGAGGCTGGAAAATGACTGGAGTGAAACGTATGATAAATGTTGGAATTATTGGTTTTGGATATATGGGACATTACCATTATCGTAAAGCGATAGAAAGTGGAAAAGCAGAGGTAATAGCCATCTGTGATGTGAATGAAGATAGACTTGAAGAAGGAAAAGAATTGGGATTCCGTTGTTATAGGGATGTTGATATTGATAAATTTTTACTAGAAAATATTGATTTAGTAGTGATTGCTACACAAAATCAGTTTCATGAAATGTATGCAGTAAAGGCATTGGAAGCTGGAAAAAATGTTATGTGCGAGAAGCCAGTGACCTTGACTGTTGCAGAATTAGATCATATAACTGAAACAGCTCAGCGGACGGGAAAAATTTTTACGGTTCATCAGCAGAGGCGTTTTGACCGTGATTTTCAGATTGTAGAGGAAGTAGTGCACAGTGGACAGATTGGAAGAGTACATACAATAGAATCCCGTATTATGGGAGAACGGGGTGTGTGTTTTGATTGGAGAGCAGATCCAGAGGCCGGTGGCGGTATGTTGTATGATTGGGGAGTGCATCTTATTGATCAACTTCTAATACTATTTCCAGGTGAGACTGTACAAAGTGTTCAGGCTAGACTTTGCAGTATCTTGACTCCAGCCGTGGATGATTATTTTGAGCTGAAGCTACAGTTTTCTAATGAGATTTATGCCAAAATAATGGTATGTACGTTTGCCTTGGAGAAGCTTCCTAGATGGTTTGTTTTTGGCGATCGTGGAACCTTGAAATTGGACGATATGGGCGGACATTCTGGAGGATTGGGACGAATTCGTAAAGAAGTGAAAGGGTTTGACAGTGTAGTAGGGAAAAAAGGGCTAGGGCCAAGCCGTACTATGGCACCACTGGAACCAGGTTACCTGGAGAAGCTACCTATGCCAGAAAAGGATGAATTACCTATGCATTACTGGGAGAATCTGATTATGGCATTAGAAGGTAAGAGTGAACCTTATGTGAAGCTTTACGAATTAAGACGTCAGATGTTGATTGTGGAGGCTGCCTTTGAGTCTGCTCGAATGGAATCTATTATTAAAACAAATATATAGTAGAGGGATAAGATGAAACAGAAAATAAAAATAGGAATGTGTATAGATTTTAATGAAATTGACCAGCGATTTCCTGTTGTAGCAAGATTAGGAGTTCAATCCGTGTCGTTGACTGGGAAAGTACCCCTGCCTGAAAGGGATTGGGAAAGGGTTGCAGCGCGTGTAAGAGACTTTACCCGTGAAACTGGAATAAGTGTATCCACAATTGGGGTGTATGGAAACCCTTTGAATTCAGAACAGGACCGATTGGAGTTGGAAAAGATGATACATTTAGCAAAATCCTTCGGTACAGATATGGTCAGTACCTTTGCAGGGGCTTTGCCAGGAAAACCAGTAGAAGCGGCATTCGCACGATTTCAGGAGGTCTTTGCTCCTCTAGCAACAGAAGCATTAAAAAGAAATGTTAGGATTGCTATTGAAAATTGCCTAAAGCAGGGAAGTTGGATGTGTGCAACCCAAAATATTGCATTTAACCCTAAAGCTTGGGAAAAAATGTTTGAATTAGTCCCCTATGAAAATCTTGGCTTGGAATGGGAACCTGCGCATCAGTTGGCACAGTTAATTGATCCTATTGCACAGCTAAAGCGGTGGGGAAATAAGGTGTTTCATGTGCATGGGAAGGATGGCATAATAAATTGGGATTTTATTCAACATTATGGGGTTAGCGGAACTGGATATCATGCACAGTTTTGTAATCCTGGTAATGGAGAGACAGACTGGAAGGTGATTGCGGATATTTTAAAAGAACACAATTATAATGGAAGTATTTCCATAGAAGGCGGGCATGACCCTTTTTATACAGGTGAGAAGGAGATAGAAGGTGAATATAAAACCTTGTGTTATCTGAAGAAATGTGTACGTTATTAAAAATGGACAGACTTAGAAGCTATATGGGATGATTTAAAAAGACAGCATTTTATGAAATAATTATCGTATAAGGGGTAGTAGCTACTGTGATGATATTAATAAAGTGGCGGTAAATGCCTCTACGAAATGATAGGTTGACTGTATTCACGGAGTATTAGCTTCAGAAGCAGAATTGGAATTAAAGAAATTTATGGGACTAGATTATGCTGCTAATCCAAGATTTCGAATGTCTTTATACCATCTAAGATAGTATGAAAGTATTATTTCCCCTTCATAAGAGTTATCTATACCACATCTTTTAATTTTCTGGCTGAATTTTTCTGGTATTTATTAATCTTTCAGCACTTTCCATAAGATACTAAAGGTTCATAGCAATGTTTAAGGGTATTTAATTTTAATTGGGCTCTAAATAGTAGCTTTAACATAATAAAAACCAACATCTTGAGGCGATGACCTAGTAACAGAGCTTTATTACCTCAGAGTAAACCACCCTATTACGTTAGAGCATGATTGAAATACACACTTTAATTGCAACAAATCTGAGTTTATAAGGCGTGAGAACAGGGTATACTATAGTAATAGTACCAATGTCTGAATAGGAAAAGAACCACTGAGTAAGAGGATGTTTCTAATAGAAATTAGAAGAGATTTCCGGGAAACCGCCTTATATGGTTGGTTTTTGCCTGGTGGCAGTATCTTGAAAGCTGAAATAGTCTGGTCTGTGACGAGACTGGGTATACTCAAACATCACGCCATCGGAATTATATGTCTGGCTACTTACTACAGCCAGGCAATTATAATCGTTGAGATCCATGTATTTTGCATCCAGCTCAGTGATACGTTCCACTGTCATCAGTCGTTTACTAGTAATAATGGACATCCCTAGTGTATCCTCAATGTAATCATAGATAGAGTTTTCGGCAATTCCTTTGGTTAGTCCTGGAACGGCCTCCTTTAAGAACATATTGATATCTAGGATAAGAGCCTTTCCATCCAGATAACGTAGCCTTTGAATATAGTATAAAATGGAGCCCTCTACAAATCCTGTTTTTTGTGCGATTCTATTATCAGCGGTAAGCTCTGTAAACTGAATTACCTTTGTAATAGGAGTTAAGCCATTACGAAGGGCAGATTCCTTATAGGTCTCTATTCCTCCTATAGAAAATAAGGTCTGTTTTACAGGCTGATAGATTACTCTGACACCAACGCCGTGGAGAGATTGGACATAGCCCTGCTGTACTAGCATGGAGATGGCACGTCTTATGGTGTTTCTGGAGCACTCATAAGTTTCTACTAGCATATTTTCAGAGGGAAGAAGCTCTTGAAAGCCATATTCCTGATTCTCGATTTTTTCCTTTAGATCCTTATATATTAATTGAAATATTGCCTTTGGCATGGATCCAGCTCCTTTATGCGTACTTGTTTAAACATATTATAAATCATGAAAAGTACTTGTCAAGCTATTCAGCTAGTAAATCGTGTAGTTATCTTAAAAATATATTGACTTGTTTAAACAAGTGTGTTATAAAAGATATGAAAGATAGGAAAGATGTTTAAACAAGTTAAAAGAGTTAGGTGAAGGAGGATTTATATGGGCAAGTATACACAAGAGGCCAAGGAGCTTCTTACACTAGTCGGAGGTAAACAGAATATTAGTGCAGTATCTCACTGTATGACCCGTATGCGCTTTGTACTGACAGATCCAAAGAAGGCAGATATTCAAAAGATAGAAGATTTGAAGTCAGTAAAGGGAAGCTTTACCCAATCAGGTCAGTTCCAAATCATTATCGGCAATGATGTTGCAGCATTCTATAATGATTTTATCGCGGTAGCTGGAATTGAAGGGGTTTCCAAGGATCAGGTAAAGCAGGCAGCTAAGAAGAATCAGAATCCACTGCAACGAGCAGTGACAGCCTTAGCTGAGGTATTCGCACCATTGATTCCTGCGATTATCGTGGGTGGTCTTATCTTAGGTTTTCGTAATATTATAGATAGTATTCAGATGTTTGAAAATGGAACTAAAACACTAGTAGATATTAGTACCTTCTGGGCTGGTGTAGATAGCTTTTTGTGGCTGATTGGAGAAGCGATTTTCCACATGCTTCCTGTAGGAATCTGTTGGTCTGTAACAAAGAAGATGGGAACAACTCAGATTCTTGGTATCATTCTAGGTCTTACCTTAGTCTCCGGACAGCTTTTAAATGCGTATGCAGTAGGAACTACTGCAGCAGCTGACATTCCAGTATGGGATTTCGGAGCATTTACTTTAAATAAAATTGGTTACCAGGCGCAGGTAATTCCAGCAATTCTGGCGGCCTTCACTCTGGTATATCTAGAAAAATTCTTCCGTAAGATTACCCCACAGGCAATATCTATGATTGTTGTTCCATTTATTAGCTTATTATTAGCGGTAATCGCTGCTCATGCAGTTCTTGGACCAATCGGTTGGAAGATTGGTGATGTTATCTCTGATGTAGTATATGCAGGAATTACTGGTACCTTTAAAATTGTGTTTGCTGCCATCTTTGGCTTTTTCTATGCTCCACTGGTTATTACCGGCTTACATCATATGAGTAATGCCATTGACCTTCAGCTCATAAGTACCTTTGAGGGAACTATGCTATGGCCAATGATAGCTTTATCCAACATCGCACAGGGTTCTGCTGTACTGGCTATGATTATCCTACAAAGAAAGAATGCTAAGGCTCAAGAGGTTAATATTCCTTCTATGATTTCCTGTTATTTAGGTGTTACAGAGCCTGCTATGTTTGGTGTTAACTTAAAATATAGCTTTCCATTTTTAAGCGGAATGATTGGTTCCGCCTGTGCCGCAGTAATTTCTGTAGCTACAGGTACCACAGCCAATTCCATAGGAGTTGGAGGAATTCCTGGTATTCTATCCATCAAGGTAGAGAATATGCTTACATTTGCCATTGCTATGGCAGTAGCTATCGGCGTACCATTTTTACTTACCTTTACTATTGGTAAGAAAAAAATCTCTTCTAAAACTGGAGAGTTATTAGGAAAGGAAGAGCTTCCTGCAGTAGAAGTTACCAACGAGACGAATATGACTGCTTTCTTAGATGGTCAGGTGATTAGCTTAAAGGAAGTAAATGATGGCGTTTTTTCAAAAGGGACCTTAGGAGAGGGCTTAGCTATTATTCCGGAAAATGATTTGGTATATGCACCTATTTCCGGTAAGATATCAGCATTAATTGAAGATTCTAGACATGCCTGCGGTATAGTGGCAGACAATGGAATGGAAATACTAATTCATGTTGGCTTAGATACAGTGAATATGAAGGGGGACGGCTTTGAGTACCTGGTAAATCAGGATCAATACGTAACCAGAGGAACCCCATTAATTCGTTTTGATAAAGATAAGATAAAAAAAGCAGGCCATGCTGACACAACCATCATGGTAATTACCGAACAAGGTACAGCCAAAAACATTCAATTTATCACAGGTAGTAAAGCAGTAGCAAAGGAGACAACGATTGTAACCTTTGATTAGACAGGAGAAAGAAAAATGGATTTTGCGGATAAGGTAGTATATCAGATATATCCAAAGTCATTTAAGGATTCTAACAATGATGGTATTGGTGATATAAGAGGTATGATTGAGAAACTTGACTACCTAGAGAAACTAGGGATTGATTATATATGGAGTACCCCCTTCTTTCTTTCGCCTCAAAATGATAATGGATATGATGTGTCAGATTATCTAAGCGTTGATCCTGCCTTTGGAACCATGGAGGATGTAGAAGAGTTGATTAAAGAGGCAGACAAACGCGGAATCGGTCTGATGTTTGATATGGTCTTTAATCATACCTCTACTAGCCATGAATGGTTTCAAAAGGCTCTGTCAGGAGAACCTAAGTATATGGATTACTATTTGTTTAAAGATGGTAGTCCAGATGAGTTACCAACTAACTGGCAATCCAAGTTCGGAGGTCCAGCCTGGGAATACGTTCCTGGGCTGAAGAAATGGTATCTTCATCTTTTTGATAAGACACAGGCAGATCTCAACTGGAACAATCCAGAAGTTAGAGAAGAATTAAAGAATGTACTACGTTTCTGGAAGGAGAAAGGAATCAAAGGATTTCGCTTTGATGTAGTGAATCTAATCTCCAAACCAGAGAAGTTTATGGATGACTATGAGGGTGATGGACGGCGATTCTATACCGATGGCCCTTATGTTCATGAGTTTTTAAAGGAAATGATTAGAGATGCTGAAATCGAAGAAATGGTTACAGTAGGTGAGATGTCATCTACCTCCATGGAGCATTGCATTCGTTATTCTAACCCTGAAGAAAAGGAGCTTTCGATGTGCTTTAACTTCCATCATCTTAAAGTGGATTATAAGGATGGAGATAAATGGAAGGTAAAAGAGGCAGATATAGAGGAATTAAAGCAGATATTCTTTGATTGGCAGGAAGGTATGCAAAAGGAACATGGCTGGAATGCAGTATTCTGGTGTAATCATGACCAACCAAGAATCGTATCCCGCATAGGTGATACAAAGAGATATTGGAAGGAATCTGCAACGATGCTTGCTACCTGTATACATCTGATGCGTGGAACTCCTTATATCTATCAGGGAGAAGAGCTTGGTATGACCAATGCAGGCTTTTCGGATATCAGTAAGTATCGGGATGTGGAAAGTCTCAATTATTATCGGATTTTGTGTGATCAGGGCTTAGAGGAAAAGGAAGCATTAGATATTCTTAGTAAACGTTCCAGAGACAACTCTAGGACGCCAATGCAGTGGAGTGATGAGCAGTATGCCGGATTCTCCCACTGTGAACCGTGGATAGAGGTGAATGAGAATTACAAGAATATTAATGCTGCTGCACAGGTGTTGGAGGAGGATTCCATCTTTAACAACTATCGAAGACTGATTCTTCTTAGGAAACAAAAGCCTGTTATTGCAAAAGGTGGTATCGAGTTTATAGCTCGTAACAAGGATCATGTTCTTGCTTATAGAAGATATCTTCATGAAGAGGAACTGATTGTATTCAATAACTTTTCCGGTGAAGAAAAAACAATTGATCTAGAGATAGAGTTAAAGCAATATGACAGAATCTTTGGAAACTATAGTTCCCTTCACATAATTGGGAATGATAGGATAAAGCTTAGACCATATGAAACTATTGTATTAGAGAAGAAATGAGGTATTTAAAAGATGATAGAGTTTGATTACGTGATTAAAGATGCAATAGGTATCCATGCTAGACCAGCTGGGTTATTGGTTAAGAAAGCCAAGGAGGCTGGATGCAGTGTATTGCTAGCTAAGGATGGTAAATCAGCAGATGCTACTAGATTAATGGCCATTATGCAGTTAGGAGTAAAGAATGGTGACATGATTCATGTTAGTGTAGATACAGAGGATGAATCTGTGGCCAATGAGATAAAGAGCTTCTTCGAGGCTAATTTATAGGATATCCACATAAGGACTGAACCCATTTTATGAATGGTTCAGTCCTTATGTTATTTGTGTTTTTCTATATTTGGAAGCTGTGATTCCATAATAGCGTTTATAGGCATGGGAAAAATGCTCCACAGAGGAGTAACCCAGCTTATAGGCGATGTCAGTAATGCTGTAATTATTGTCACCTAGTAGTATGTTCGCTGCAGACATTTTGGCTTCCGTTATTTTCTGAAGAAAGGTTTTATTATAGGTTGTACGTAGAAAACGTTCTGTCTGTCTAGTGGATAAGCCGAGACGGCAGGACAAAGTTTGAAGAGTGAGATTCTCATACTCATACAGAAAGCTTTCCTCAACAATAATATATTTGCTATCCACTAAATTAGAGGCAGAAAAATGTATTTGAGATTCACTGTGATGTTTATAATTACGAATGATTTTCACAATGCATTGTGCTAATAATGTTTCTATCTGGGTCATATACCCTATGTACTCATACTCCAGCTCCTGAAAAATCTGTTGCATTAGGTAATGCATATCCTGTGTGTCCTGTCCAAACCATATTGTAGTGTTAATAAATAGAGATATATAGTTATTGGAGTAATCCTTAGGAATACTTTTATTCTTATGGGTGACTGTAAGATAGATGCAGTACTCATTCATGGGATCATCTGGATTTGGCCTCTGTTCATGCTCTACATGGGGACCTGTAATAAATAGGGTTCCAGGTGTAATATCATAAGTTTTTCCGTCTATGGTAACAATTCCTTTACCATAAGGAATGTAATGGATTTCATAACTTCCTGACCCATGACTATGCTTAGGAATGGAACGCTGAAAACGCTCAAATACTATATTAAGAGCAGAGAAGGTTATATTCTCAATATTAAATTGGATATTCAGGTCAGTATATAATGTACGCATAAAAATCCTCCTTCTATTAACTCCATTTTAATGGATTCCCTATTAGAAATCAATACGAGGGTGAAAGGATGTACAAGAAGTAAACTGCCTATATAACATAGAGTGGAGACATTTACATATGCGATAAAGCGACATAGAACTGAAAATAATGTCATATATATCTCTTATTCAACTGGCAATAAAAAAGTACAATACTGATATAGAATAGTATAGGAGGTAGTTGAGTGGCATTAGTTACTTCAAAAGAGATGTTATGGGCTGCAAAAAAGGGTGGATATGCTGTAGGTGCTTTTAATGCAGAAAATATGGAAATGATAAAGGCAATCATTGCTGCAGCAGAGGAATTAAATGCTCCTGTGATGCTTCAAACAACGTCTTCAACAATAAAATACGGTACAAGTTCCACTTATGCCGCCATTGTGAAGGCAGAGGCAGAAAGAGCTAGTGTGCCAGTATGCCTGCATTTAGACCATGGCAGTAGTTATGAACTGGCAGTACAATGTATAGGGGATGGTTATACATCAGTTATGATTGACGGCTCTCATGAGACCTTTGAGGACAATATCGCAGTCACAAAGAAGGTTGTAGAGTATGCACACAAAGTTGGCATCCCAGTAGAAGCAGAGCTAGGGAAAGTCGGCGGAAAAGAAGATGACGTGGTAGCAGACGGAGATATATACACTGATGTGGATGAGGCAGTATTTTTTGTAAAGGAAACAGGAGTGGATTCTTTGGCAATTGCTATTGGAACAGCTCATGGATTTTATCAGGGAACACCTATTCTGGACAAAGAACGCCTATCCAGTATTGCAAAGGTGGTTTCTGTTCCGCTGGTATTGCATGGTGCATCTGGAATAGCTGATTCTGAGATTGAGGATTGTGTGAGCAGAGGTATTTGTAAAGTAAACTTTGCAACAGAACTTAGAGCTGCTTTTACCAATGCTTGCAGAAGGCTTGCAGATGAGGATAGCAAAGAGTTTGATCCAAAGGCATTTGGCAAGGCAGGAATGGCAGCAATTAAGGAACTAGTGAAAAATCGTATTCAGGTTTGCGGGAGTGCAGGTAAAGCTGAGTAAACACCGCGAGAAATAAAAAGGAGGATATTATGAGTAATTTTATTAATCCAGATATGATACGAAAACACAAATTGTATAACGGACAAGAAATTCCATGTATAGGAATGGGTACCTTTGGTTCTGATCGTTTTACTCCAGAACAGGTATCTGCTGCAGTAGCAGGAGCAATCCGTTGCGGATATCGGTTATTTGACTGTGCAGCTTGCTATGGTAACGAAGATCAAATCGGAGAGGTATTCCAACAGGCATTTGATGAGGGCGTTGTGGAAAGAAAAGATTTATTCATCATGACTAAAGTGTGGAATGATATGCATAGAAGAGTAAGGGAATCCTGTCTAAAGAGTATAGAGGATTTGAAATGTAACTATATAGACCTATATTTTATCCATTGGCCATTTCCAAATTATCATGAACCAGGTTGCGATGTAGATGCTCGTAATCCAGCATCTAGACCATTTTCAGTGGATGAATTTATGGATACATAT
Source organism: Bacillota bacterium (assembly GCA_023413555.1). Lineage (GTDB taxonomy): Bacteria > Bacillota > Clostridia > Lachnospirales > Lachnospiraceae > KM106-2. Next base: position 37,839 of record JAEZPG010000042.1, read on the forward strand.
CGTCAGTTTGAGGCATTAGCTGAAGAAGGCTTGATTAAGAACATAGGTGTCTCTAACATGACCATTCCAAAGCTAGAGGCGGTTCTTCCATTGATGAAGATTAAACCAGTCGCTTGTGAGATAGAACAGCATCCATGCTTCCAACAACAGGAATTATTTGATTATCTCAATGCTCGCGATATCAAAGTAATTGGTTACATGCCAATTGGATCTCCAACGAGACCAGATCGTGATATGTGCCCAGAAGATGTAGCAGATATTCAAACACCAATTATGAAAGAAATAGCAGAAGCACATGGAATACATCCTGCAGTAGTTGCACTAAAATGGGCAGTTCAGAGAGGACAGATTCCAATTCCATTCTCTATCCATGAGAATGAGTATGTTAGCAATCTAGAGTGTACTACAAAGGATCCTTTAACTGATGAAGAAATGGCAGCAATTAAAACCCTGGAAAGAAATAATCGTCTTGTAAAAGGACAAGTATTTCTATGGGAAGGTGCCAAAGACTGGCATGATTTATGGGATGAAGATGGAGTAATTGTGCAGTAGCTCACTCAGACCTAAGGATTTTGCTCCTTCAGTAAACTAATTATTAGGTGGTTTTGAGTAATCAAAACCGCCTTTTCCTAATGGTTTGCAAGGAATTTTAACTATAATAAGATGAAGCAAATGTGATTTGTATTGATAAAGGAGAAGCAGTATGGGAAGCCAATTATTGGGTATTGATATAGGAACATCTGCGTGTAAAATAGCAGTCTTTGATGTCTTCGGTAAGGTATTAGCGCAATCAAATCAGTCCTATCAGGTGTATTATCCGCACCAAGGTTGGGCAGAGCAGAATGCGGAAGAATGGTGGGAGGCAATCTGCCTAGGAATAAAGGATGTTCTGTCACAGGATGGGGTAAATGCAGATGAAATCTGTGGCATAGGTGTGGATGGGCAAAGTTGGTCAGCCATACCAGTAGATAAGAACGGGAATGTACTACATCGTACCCCAATTTGGATGGATACAAGAGCTCGTGAAATTTGTACTAGGATAAAAAATGATATTGGGGAAGAGCGGATTTTTAATATCAGTGGTAATGATTTTCTTCCATCCTATACAACGCCAAAAATGCTGTGGTTTAAAGAAAATATGCCAGAGGTATATTCCAATACATATAAATTTCTTCAAAGTAATAGCTATATCGTAATGAAGCTTACTGGAATAATGAGTCAGGATTATTCCCAAGGATATGGAATACATTTCTTTGATATAACAGATCTAAGCTATGACTCCAGGTTGGCAGAGGATATGGGACTGTCCGTTGATTTGGTACCAGATTTATATCGTTGTGATCAGATTGTTGGTGGCGTCTTAGAGGATATAGCAAAGAAAACTGGGCTAAAACCTGGTACACCTGTAGTAGCAGGTGGATTAGATGCTGCCTGTGGAACCTTGGGTGCCGGTGTATTTAAGGTTGGGCAAACTCAGGAACAGGGTGGCCAGGCTGGTGGTATGAGTATATGTACAGATAAAGCCCTATCCCATAAGAAACTTATCTTAGGCACTCATGTGGTACCTGATTTATGGCTTCTGCAGGGAGGTACAGTAGGTGGTGGTGGAACATTAAAGTGGTTTCGCCAGGAATTAGGTAAGGAACTTTCTTTTGATCAATTAGTATCTGAAGCAGAGGGAATTACACCAGGAGCCGATGGAGTTCTATTCCTGCCTTATATGTCCGGAGAACGTTCACCTATATGGAATCCTGATGCAAAGGGAGTATTCTACGGTCTCTCCTTTGATAAAACCAGAGGGCATATGGTCCGTGCCGTGTTGGAAGGAGTTGCCTATTCTTTGGAGCATAATCTCCGTACGGCTACTGAAACTGGTATCAACATAGGGACGCTTAATGCTATGGGCGGCAGTGCCAATTCTGTTTTATGGACTCAAATAAAGGCTGACGTTACTGGTAAATGCATTCAGGTTCCTACCTCAGATACAGCAACTACGTTAGGAGCAGCTTTGCTTGCAGGTGTTGGTTGTGGTTTATACAAGAGTTATGATGAAGCGGTTAAGAGTACTGTGGTGATTACCAGAACCCAAGAGCCAAATATGCAAAACCATAAGAGGTACCAACAATCCATGGAACTATACTTGAAGTTATATCAGAACCTGGAAGGGTTATTTCACGAATACAGATAGTTATAAAGAATTGGAGGATGGAAGATGAAAGCTGGAGTAGTACATGCAAAGAATGATATTAGATATGAAGAGATAGATAAGCCAAAAGCTGAGCCTGGTAAAGTACTGATCAAGGTGAAATATACAGGTATCTGTGGTTCAGACATTCCTAGGGTAAATGGTGATGCCTGTCACTATTTTCCTAATGTACTGGGGCATGAGTTCTCAGGGGTAGTTGAAGAGATTGGAGAAGGAGTTACCAGAGTGAAGCCTGGTGACAGGGTTGCAGGAGTTCCTTTAATTCCATGTTTAAAATGTGAGGATTGTCAAAAGGGTAACTATTCTCTATGTAAACATTATAGTTTTATTGGATCTAGAGAATTCGGAAGCTTTGCTGAGTATGTATCAGTTCCTGAATTAAATGCAGTAAAGTTTGAAGACGAAGTAAGCTTTGAAAAAGGTGCATTTTTTGAGCCAGCTACAGTTGCACTGTACGGTTTAAGAAGATTGGATTATAAAGGTGGCAAGACTGTGGCGATTCTAGGTGGCGGTACAATCGGTATGCTAACTATGCAGTGGGCCAAGATATTTGGAGCGAAGAAGGTTGTAGTATTTGACCTAGTAGAAGAGAGACTAGAACTTGCAAAACGTCTGGGAGCGGACGAGGTTGTAAACACAGGAAAAGAAGACTATATGGACCAGGTTAAGCAGATTACAGAAGGGAAAGGCTTTGACTATATCTATGAGACAGCAGGAAATACAATCACCATGAAGATGGCTTTCTCGCTAGCTGCCAATAAGGCACAGATTTGCTTTATTGGTACTCCAACCAAGGAAATCTCCTTCTCAGTGGATGAGTGGGAACAAATGAACCGTAAAGAATTTGTGTTAACTGGCTCATGGATGAGCTACTCTGCACCATTCCCTGGAGATGAGTGGGAGTTAACTGCTCATTACTTTAAGACTGGCGAGCTGAAATTCGATGATTCCTTTATCTTTAAGAAGATGCCTTTATCTCAGATTGATGAAGCATTTGAGATGTTTAAGACACCAGGAAAAGTAAAGGGTAAGATACTAATTGATAGTGAGTTGTAAAAATTGGAGATAATCAGGTTGAAACTCCAATTTTGGGTACCTATAAGGAAGATAAAGAAGCTTATACCATTGTTGTCACAGGAGAAACAGCACTTTACGCTAATGTGATGCTACAAAAGGGCGTCGTAACTGAGTAAGATTACTGTAACCTTAAGGACATTTTTCTAAAGATATTTTAGAAGGATGTCCTTTTATAGATATAATAAAACTACCTTTCCGAAAGGCTAATCTATGTATATTTTAATATTACTAAAAAGCTATTCTAGGCCAGAAATGAGTGATATAATTATTACAATAATTGAGAAGAACAGTTTAGTAAAGGAGTAAATACATGAAATCAGTTACTTTAGGTAGTACTGGAATTACAGTAATACAAAATGGTTTTGGCGCATTGCCCATTCAGCGTGATGATAGGAACACAGCAGTCAGAATCCTAAGACGGGCTTATGAAGGGGGCATGACATTCTTTGATACAGCAAGGGCTTATTCGGACAGTGAGGAAAAGATAGGGCAGGCGCTGTCTGATGTGAGAAAAAATATATACATTGCAACTAAGACTATGGCCATGACGCCAGATGAGATGAAGGCCCAATTAGAGACGTCTCTAAAGTTACTTAAGACAGATTATGTTGATATCTACCAGTTTCACTGTGCAGGACAGGTATTTAAGCCAAATGACGGTACCGGGATGTACGAGTGTATAAAGGAATTTAAACGACAGGGAATGATTCGCCATATCGGTATTACAGCCCACAAAATTGGTATTGCCATAGATGCTGTGAGCAGTGGTCTATATGAAACAGTACAATTTCCATTTAGCTATCTTTCAAGCAGTAAGGAGCTTAAACTGGTTACATTGTGTAAACAGAATAATGTTGGGTTTATCGCTATGAAAGGTCTGGCAGGTGGATTGATTAATAATTCACGTGCTGCGTTTGCCTATATCTCACAGTTTGACAATGTAGTCCCAATTTGGGGAATTCAAAAAGAATCCGAACTGGAAGAGTGGTTGTCTTATATAGATAATCCAGCCGTAATGGATGACGAAGTAAAAGCATTTATAGAAAAAGATAAGTTGGAACTGGATGGTGATTTCTGCCGTGGATGCGGCTATTGTATGCCATGTCCCAAGGGAATTATTATCAATCAATGCGCAAGAATATCTTTGATGCTTCGTCGAGCACCTTCTAAGGCATGGCTTTCAGAATATTGGCAGAATGCAATGAAAGATATAGAAAAATGTGTTGAGTGTGGGGCATGCAAATCAAAGTGCCCATATGAATTGGATACACCGTATCTTCTTAAGAAAAATTATGAAGATTACAAAAAGGTTTTGGCTGGAGAGGTTATAGTGAATTGACAGAAAACACCTTATTTGAATAATTTATCTTATAAGGTGTTTTCTTTAATTATTTGCGCACAATCCATTATCTGGAACAGATACAAAAGATAAGACTATTGATTTTTTAGCTTATCAAATTGCTCTTCCAATAACTGAGATGCCCAGTCATACATTTCTGTGGTATCGTATTTTCTATATTCACATTCACAAGATGCTAAAATTAGAAAATAAATATCATACCATAAAGCTCTTCGTAGCTGATTAGCAGTCATAACACCAATATTATAGCCTTTTTGGAAGTATGTATTATCTGAATAAGTACGGAATCCTACTTCTAAAAGAGGATCTCCCCAAATACTTCGTTCCCAGTCAATAATACCAGTGATCAAAGTATCTTTTATAAAAATATTACCATCCCAGCAATCCCAATGAACCAGTCTTGGTTCTGTAACTTCGTCAAAAATAGGTTTGTCTTTTTTAAAGTAATCCATTAATGAAGGGATTGAGATTTTTAAATTCACATTACCATTTTGAGCGTCCAAGATACATGATTCCATTATTTTTAGAAAGGTAGAATACCAATCGGTACCTTGTAATTCTGGATGCCCAGGGTAACCAAAGCATGGACATTTCATTTCGTTTATTTTCCTGTTAATTTTTCCGAATTCAGTATAAATATTTGCTATTTGTTGTGGGGATAATGTGTTTTTGATTGTATTTAAGCTTTTTCCGTTTAATTTCTCCATAAAAAAATAAGGGGATTGACATATCGTACAAGTATCATCATAACCTAGCACATCTGGTAGAGGAATTCCATCAATTTTTTTTGCTGTTTTCATGGCTTCAACTTCACTGTACATAATGTTTTTTTCATAATTCATAACCCGTGTTTCTTTTAATGGTGCAATTTTTAATATGATTTCTTTATTATTATTCAAACGGATTTCATAAGCTATATTGAAATAGCCCTCGGTTAATTCCTTATAGCTTTCCATTTTCAATGGATTGAAAAATTTATCTACCATCTTTGATAGGGTTTCTTTATTTTGTTCGTTCTTAGTTAAACTATACATCTTATATGATTCCTTTCGAATAATTTTTCTATTATTCTACATATCATAACATTAGAATTCTATTCATTGATTTATGTAATCATCTATATTGGTTTTACCATAGTGTTTTCGATACTCAGAAGGTGAACAACCAAACTTTTCTTTAATTCCCTGATAAATAGGAACTGCATTATGATATCCTACCATTTGAGCAATCTGCTCTACTGAATAATCAGAGCTACTCAAAAAGATGGAAGCTTTTTCTAAGCGACTTTCTCGCAGTAAACCAAGAAAATTCATTTTACAATTTTCTTTAATAATACGACTCAGATAACTCTGATTGAAAGAAAATACACGGGATAATTCTTCTAATGTGACAGTATCGCTATGTTCATAGATGTATTGTATAATCTCTCCAGTTTTTATCGAGCTGTGTGCTAACTTATATCTGAGGTTATGATGTAAATTATTACTTCTTTCTAAGAAAATCATTAGTAGCTCCAAGTAGCATACTATTGTTTCTTTGTAATAGTTGTATTTCATATAATATTCTGTCATCAGTTTTTCTATAAGAATTTGTTCATCGCTAGTACAGTGAATATAGTGCAAATAGTGATAATACTCTTTCTGTGGAGATTTCGCGTCAACAAAGAATTGAAATAAATCACTATCATGGTTCATTTTCTGAATGAAATTATATGAAAGTACTTCTGGAGGAAGGACTATTTTAATTAGTATAGCCTGTTCATCTTCTTGCATAATGGCATGGATAACGTTTTGATTTAAAAGAAATAAATCGCCTTCCTGTAATACAATACAGTTATCTAGATTTTCGAGATATTGTTTGCAACTACCTTTATACATATAGAGAATTTCTACAAAATCATGTTGATGAAAGTACAAAGGTGTTCTTTTAATATGTACCTTGGCTGAAAAATCGTACTGTATTCGTGTTAATGTCCTTTTTTCTGTTTTTGTGTGTAATGTATCAGGGAATTGATAAATTCCGCTATCTAACATATGATTTATTTCATCATTCAATTTATACTCATCCCGCATTGTAATATCTAATTTACGATCTATCCGCCTTGTTTCTAATTCTTTTGACATTAATAAGATTGAAGAAAAATTAGATTTATAATTCATAATGTATATTTACCTCATTTCATATATGCAATGAATGGTTCATAAGGTTTATTTTTACCTGTAAACCCTAATCCAGAGTTGTTTATTTAACCAGAATTAATATAGATAATATGAACACAATGATATAGTTAACATATTTTGTTAAATTATATCATTAAGTGCATATTATGTCTATTAATGATTATTGACTTAGAAAAGCGTTTGGTGAATGCAATTTGGATCCAACCTACCTGGAAATGGCGATATCTAAAGTTTTTAAGTAGTATGCCGATATGTAGACTAGATTAGGATTTATAAATTTTTGGAAAATAGTTTTATAATATTAATTCTGGGAGGTATGATATGAGAATACAAGATAGAGATAGTTTATATACGACTACTTATGAAACTACTAAGGTGAATCGAGAGTATGAATTTTATGGAAATAAACAACATGAAAGTGGAAAAATTGATGTTTCTAATATAAAAGAGGATGCAGTTATATTAGAGATTAGTGAAATGGGAAGAAGGGCAATACAATTAAGGGATAATTTTGAGGAACAAATTGTTCCTATTGATAACAAAATGGATTACTTACCGGCATATTCAGGTATATATGAGGTTGATAAAGCAATTGCAACTGCCGTAGAGAATTGTAGTAAAGAAGAACAATCATTTGTATATAATATAATTCGTCAGAATTTTCTTCTTGACAATAGGGGTTCTATGACAGAGGAAGAAAGACAGGCCAATATTTCTCTGGGTATGAAAAAGGCGGAATATGTAGCAAACGATTTTATTTCTGAAGATAGTAAAAATACATTTTTAAATGCCATGGAAACTGTAGCAAAATTAGCCACTGCTGGGAAAGTGGATGCAAGTGGAAATATAAACTATGGAGTAAAAAAGGGCAATTATTTAGGTCATGGTAGCAATTTGGTATATACGACAGATGGACTTGATATGATGAGGAGAATGGATCAGAAGGCTTACTCTGAGTATCAGAAGATTGGTATGGAAAGTAGTAATGCAGACAGGGCTTTAAACACATTAAAATATATGACGAATTGGTATCTAGGTGCAGTTAAGTCATATCCTAATATGGTAAATGAATACATAAAACAATCGGAAGAATATATAGATAGTAACGTGAAAGATCTAAAGCTAGATTATACTTTCGCGGATATTCAGACTGACAGTAAGTCAGCTTATCTTGAAAGTTTAAGATCCTTTCAGACAAGCAACCCTAAATTTCTTTCTTCTGTTTTGAAAAAGGAATTAGCCTTACAATTTTGGGGAAGAGTATAACCCTTCATTCCTTAATTGATATTTGCTTTTATACTTATATTGTGCTATACTATATATAACAATATTATATACATAAAAAGAACCGTCTTAAAGAAGGGCTTTTGGTATTACGCTTAGCGGCGTTGTATGAAGAGCCTTTCTTTTTTTATAAGCCAAGTAAATAATTGAATTATAATGTGTAATCTTGTGAAGATTAGATGTAAATCAAACATGAAATATGGATTGTTTCTTTGCATCATTTAAGGTGCAAATAAGCATAAATAAAAGAGCACGAGGAGGATTAAAATGGAACATATTACCGTTCATAAGCGTGATGTATCTGTAAAGGCAAAGCACCTAAGGCGCCATGGAATGATTCCGGGCAGTGTGTTTGGTAAGTCCCTTCCAGAGACAATTTCTATTCAAATGGAGGAAAGTGTAGCACGCAGATTGTACCGTCAGAAACGTGAAGCTAGCAAGTTATTCCTGAATATTGACGGAGAGACAATTCCGGTTCAAATTAAGGAAAAATCTCTGAATATGTTAAAAGATGAAATCTTAGACATCAGTTTCCAAGTGTTGACAGCCAATGAAAAGGTCAATAGTGTCATTCACATTTTTCTTGCCAATGATGAGAAAATTTCTGGCCAGTTAGAACGAATGTTGCTTGAAATTCCATATGCGTCTTTACCGGAACATATGATTGATACAATTACGATTGATCTCGATGGTATGAAAACGGGTACAATATTGACTGTTGGGGATATTCCGGAGCTTATGAGTGATAAAATCGAGTTACAGGTAGTTACTGATGAGATAGTATTTCGTATTAGCGATAAAATACGCCAAATACCAGCATCTTCAGAGGAATAAACTATAATTAATCTTTAAACATCGAAAAGAGCTTTGAACGTTGTATACTTAGTGTTACACGTGGTAAGCTCTTTTTAAGTGGGATTTAATGATAAACATAGGATAATAAAAGAGGGAGAGATACCTCTAGTAACAATCCTAAGTATAGATAAGTATGATATTAGATGTTGTACACTAGGTTCATGATACGGTTTTGAAGCTTTTTGTGCCTCAGAGTAATCGGAGGCCTTTTATTTTATAGAAAACATAGTATAATAAGATAGAACGGGCGTTCGAGGAAGGAGGATATAGATGTCTGATAATAATCACATATACATTGCAATTGATCTGAAGTCTTTCTATGCCTCTGTAGAGTGTGTAGAACGACAATTAGACCCATTAACCACAAATCTTGTAGTAGCAGATACCAGTCGTACTGAAAAGACCATTTGTCTTGCAGTTTCTCCAGCATTAAAGGCTTATGGAATTCGAGGACGTGCAAGATTGTTTGAAGTGGTACAGCGAGTGAAAGAAGTAAATGCAGAGAGAAGGAGTAAGGCACCTGGGCGAAGGTTTTCAGGTTCCTCTTATGATGCTAACAAGTTGAATTCCGAGAATGGTCTTGAATTAACATATATTGCTGCACCACCAAGAATGGCACTGTATATGGAATATAGTACAAGAATCTATGGGATTTATTTAAAATATATTGCACCAGAAGATATTCATGTGTATTCCGTGGACGAGGTATTTATGGATGTTACACAGTACCTGAAAACCTATGGTATGTCAGCACATGATCTGGTAATGAAGATAATTAAGGATGTACTAAAGGAAACAGGAATAACGGCGACTGCTGGAATCGGAACCAATCTCTATCTATGTAAGATAGCCATGGATATCGTAGCTAAGCGCGCTCCAGCAGATAAGGACGGTGTAAGAATCGCAGAGCTTAATGAAATGAGTTATCGAAGACTATTATGGAGCCATAGACCGTTAACTGCTTTTTGGCGAGTGGGTTGGGGATACTCCAAAAAGCTAGAACAGATTGGGTTATACACCATGGGCGATATTGCCAGATGTTCGATTGGAAAACCTTCGGATTACTATAATGAAGATCTTCTATATAAGTTATTTGGAATCAACGCGGAGTTACTGATTGACCATGCATGGGGTTGGGAACCTTGTACTATAGCAGACATAAAGGGATACAAGCCAAGTACAAACAGTTTGAATTCAGGGCAGGTGCTACAATCTCCTTATGATTTTGTTAAGGGGAAATTGATTGTAAGAGAGATGACCGACCTTTTGGTATTGGATTTGGTAGATAAGGGACTTGTAACTGATCAAATGGTAATTACAATTGGTTATGATATAGAGAGTCTAACGAACCCCGATATACGACAAAAATATACCGGAGAGGTGACCACAGATCATTATGGTCGTAAAATTCCAAAGCATGCACATGGAACTGTTAATCTAGGTTGCCATACCTCCTCAACAAAAATGATTATGGATGCAGTGATGAAACTATATGATGGTATTGTTAATCCTGATTTATTGATTCGAAGAATCAATATTTCGGCCAATCGACTAGTAGAGGAAAAGGCAGTCAAAGAAGAGGAATCCTTTGTTCAGTTAGATTTATTTACAGATTATAAGGCAGAACAAAAGAAGAAACAGGAGAAGGAAGCTTCTCTAGAAAAGGAAAAGAAATTACAAAAAGCTATGTTGGATGTAAAAAAGAAGTATGGAAAAAATGCAATTTTAAAAGGAACTAACTTGGAGGAAGGGGCAACTACTATAGAACGCAACAGACAAATAGGTGGGCATAAAGCCTAAATCTCATGAGAGGAAGGATAAACATGGGTGACATTAAGAATCATCAATATGATGATATTATCGATTTGCCACATCACATCTCAACGAACAGACCACATATGTCAATTCACGACAGAGCAGCACAGTTTGCACCATTCGCTGCAATGACAGGTCATGATGTAGCTGTAAAAGAGAAGGCTCGTCTGACAAAAGAACGTCTTGATTTGGATGAGGGAATGAGACAGCTGTTGGATGAAAGGTTACAACTAATCAGAAGAAACATAGATAATCGGCCAGATATTACCTTGACATATTTTGTTCAAGATGAAAGAAAAGAAGGGGGAGAATTTGCCACAGTTAAGGGAAAAGTGAAAAAGATAGATGAATATAAACATATCGTATATTTGGAGGATGAGCTAGCTATTCCTATAGAAGATATAGTCGATATCGAAGGTAACTTTCTTTTAGAGGATGAGGAATTTAATTTATAAAATGAGATTTGGATTAATCTAACATAATTGGAGTATCATTATGATTCAGGGAATTATTGATTTCCCTGAATCATTTTATAATAACTGCTAGGGGTTTTTCCTGTACTTTTCTTAAATATATGAGAGAA
>JAEZPG010000077.1 GCA_023413555.1 Bacillota bacterium
CCTTTATTGATGCGATCAATTAAAATTTTTGCAGTCATTTTTCCCATTTCTTCGATTGGAATATGCATCGTAGTTAACATTGGCGATACATATTGAGCAATTTCTATATCATCCATGCTTATGACGGATATATGATCAGGAACCTTAAAACCGCAATCCTGAATAGATTTTATTGCACCGATAGCAGTAATGTCATTCATACAGAAAAAAGCTGTCACATCTTGATTTCGTTCTAAAATACGTTTGGCTCCTTGGTATCCCCCTTCCGAAGAGATTGCTACATTGGCAACAATACTTTTATCAAAAGGAATATGATGTTTCTTTAATACATTACAGTATGCGGTGTAACGGGTTTCCTTTGTTATTTCACCAATATAGCCAATGCGAGTATGCCCCTGCTGAATTAAAAATTCCAAGGCATCTGTAGCAACAGCGTTTCCGTCACAAATAACCTGGTCATATTCTGCATCAAGTGTATTTAGACCACTATAGACCACTTTTTTAAAATGCTCTTTTAGGAATTTTAAGGTTTTTACATCACAACGTCCTAAAACTGCTACACCATCCACTTCGGTACTTAAAATCTGATTGCGTGTAGCAGGATTGTGAATGTCAAAAGCGGAAAAAGAGTATTTGACAATATAACCTTCTTTTAAAGCTTCCTGTTCCATGCTTCTTGTAAGCGAGGAGAAAAAAGCATCATTTTTTGCACCTGAGGAACGAGCATAGATGCAGGCGATGGATTTGTTAAGAGGTTTTCCAATACCGCCTGTTTTTAAGGTTTGGGCAGAAGTATTTGGCACATAACTGCCAGCTCTGGCAATTTCCCATATTTTATCTTGTACTTCTTTGCTGGCAGCATTTGTAGAATTACCATTGATAATTCGTGATACAGTGGAAACGGACACACCAGCTTTACTAGCAATGTCTTTTAAGGTCATAAGATACCTGCCTTCCTAGAACTGGTTAGAGTTTGTGTTTGTTTGCATATGTGTTCTATTAGAATCATAACATTTTTATTAGAAATGTGTAAAGAATAATATGCAAACGTTTGAGCAGAATTTGTGTGAAAATTTACGAGAATATACTAGGAATGGTATTACCATTTATAACAATAATCACCTGCAACAAACTCATTTTTAAATTAATATCCTAATAAAGAAATTTCTAATTTGTAGCTAGCATTTTTAGAAGGTGCCAAGACCTCAATATCTCTTTTGTGAGCAAAGATATCGTCTTCATCATCGAATATAGAAGCACCGTTCCATGGTTCTAAACAAAGAAATGGTGCTTTTCCTCCAATAGGGGTCCAAAAGGCAATAGATTTAAATCCTGGATAATCCATAGAAATACCTTTTCCAGTAGATGGATTTTTTAAACTGACACTACGGGATGCGATGTGTGGGAAATAGATAGCATCCTGATCAAACATGGAAGCATTCAAAGGAAGTACCTTTCCTTTTTCTGCAAAAGTGTTTGTTTTATTCTTACTAAAGCAGAGATTTTCTAAGTCATAGACAGGAGAAACCAATCGTTCTTCCTTAGAAAACTCTAACACGTAATCAGAAAGAACTTCTCCCTCTTCTAGCGGACACATAAAACCTGGATGAGCACCGATATGATAGTACATATCAGAAGTATCTTTATTAAATACATCATAAGTCATAAGAAGCTTATTACCAGAAAGCGCATAGTTTAAGCGTAACTCAAAGTGGAATGGATACATTTTTAAAGTGTCTTCAGAGTCTGTCAGAGAAAAGGTAACCTGTGTCTCGCTTTGAGATAGTACAGCAAAGTCAGATTCCTTGCAAAATCCATGTTTTGGCATAGTGTAGACTGTGCCGTTAATAATAGTTTTGTTGTTTCTAACATTTCCAACGGTAGGAAACAGCAGAGGTGATGAACGCATCCAAAATGCAGGGTCAGAATTCCAAATAAATTCTTTTCCAGATGGGTCCCTAAATGATTTTAATTCTGCACCGAAGGAATCTAAAGTTACTTGATAATTTTCAGAGGTCAGTGTGATTTTCATAAAAATTCTCCTTTAAAGTAATATGCAAATGTTTGTGTAGCATCTTATTGTATTTTACAGTTGAAAAAGTATGAAAAAAGTATGAAAAAAGTTCATACTTATATATTTTAAAGAAGATGATAAACTAAAGTTATCAGATGAGAAACCAATGAAGGAAAGGAAAAGGTATGTAAAATGAAAAATAAAAGCAATAAGATGCCAAAATGGGCATGGATGCTCTTATCGTTTGCTGCAGCTATGATATTGTGGTATCTCTTATCCATAAATCCACAGACAGCTCGAAGCTTTCCCAATGTAGTAGTTACCATTAAGTCCGTGACCACAATGATCGAAAGAGGAGTATTTTGGACAGATATTGGAAGCAGTTTAATCTCTGTAATTGCAGGTTTTGGAATTGGGTTTGTACTTTCTTTGCCAATAGCCATTTTGATGGCGTGGTATAAGTCAGTAAGAAATATTATTGAACCATGGATTCAGTTCA